>JBPCXM010000778.1:0-7350 GCA_051008535.1 Pseudomonadales bacterium
AGGGAATCTCGGCGTTACTTCTGTTTGCGTTGCCAGCACTGGTGATTACACGCTGGGGTTTCCCCGGCTTATTGATCACATTGATCGCGCTATTCCTCATTGCTTCGCCCTTCATATTCAAGGTGCCCTCCCATGGGCAGAAGCAGGAAGCGATTGAGAGTGGAACAGCCACATCGATTCATTCAGCCATGGTATTCGCAGCGCTATTGGGCTTGTTGCTTTTTTTCGGTGGGATCGCGGGTATATGGGCGTTTATGGAGCGCTTTGCCAGTCAGGGCGGAATTGACCGAACGATAGCGGGGCAATTACTAGCGGTGGGTGTGGTTTCTTCGGCAGTGGGGCCGGTTTTCCCGGCAGTATTTGGTGACCGTTTTGGGCGTGTGCTACCCCTCATCTTGACCGCTGTTGTCGTTATTTTGTGCCTGTTGATTCTCGCCACCCCACTGACGGTATGGAAGTATGGGTTGATACTTGTGTTTCTACCTGCGGCCTGGTATGCCGGGATGGCCTACCAGATGGGTATTATTGCCGAAACTGATGTCACTGGGCGTTTTTCTGTATTGATGTCGGCAGCGCTTGGTATAGGGGCTACGCTGGGGCCGGCGCTGCTGGGTATTATTAAATCGAGTGCTGGTTTGCCCGTCGCATTAGTTTTTGCCGGCGTGGTAACAGTTGGCGGTGCACTAACATCGATTGGCGTTGTTCGAAATCTGGATCGTACTGAAATGCAATCTCAACGCGCCCGAAGATAATGTTGATATAAATCATTGACTAAGCCTATGCAAGAAGAGACTACCGCTGTAGTAGCTCAAGAATCGCAAACAGAAATGCGTACGGTGGTGGCCGGTGTCCTGATGTATATGCTAGCGCCGTTGGGCATGACGCTGGTACCACTACTGGTGGGCGCTGCCGCCAAAGATCTCGAATTTAGCGACAGCCAGGTAGGCTTTCTCGCCTCTGCAGATCTGTTAGGGATTGCTGCTGCAGCTGTTTCGGCACCGTTTTGGCTGCACCGAATTTCCTGGAGAGTCGCCGGCGTCATCAGCATTACTTTCGTTGTTTTGGGAAATTTGCTGTCTTCGATAGTTGTTGCTTTTGAACCCTTGTGTGTAGTGAGGTTTGTTACTGAGCTGGGCAGCGGCGGCTTGTTTACTTTGGCACTTGTCAGTTTGGCAAAAACGCAAAATCCAGATCGCTTCTTTGCCATCGGCATCGGCATGACTATCGCCTTGTCCGTGGTGGTATTTCTCTGGTTACCCCCAGTCATTGATGCTCGCGGAATTAATGTCATCTACATAGTGCAAGGGATTGTCGCATTGACGGTGCTTCCATTTTGCGCCTGGTTGCCTCCCACTGGGCAGCAGGTTGAAAAAAGAGGGTTGGAAGACGGCCAGGCAGATTCTTTTAAACCGCTTCTCATCTGCTTTATCGGCTTCGCATGCGTCACCATGGCGGAGGGTGGCATGTGGTCATATATGGAACGCATTGGCGCTGGCGCGGGTTTTTCCTCCGGCTACGTTGGAAAAGTGCTGGCGATAACACAGGTAGTCTCTTTCATCAGCGCTTTAGTTGCCGCCGCCTTAAGCACCCGCTTCGGTCGAACGCTGCCGATACTTGGCGCGATTTTAATATTTCTCGGCGGGTTGTTCTTGCTGCTACAGCAAAATACTATTGCCTACATGGTCGCGGCTTGCCTCACCCAGTTCGCATATATTTTTGTGATACCCTATTTATTGCTTATGTGCGTGGAACTGGATCCGTCGGGCCGGTTTTATGTGCTGACTACGGCGTTCAAAATGGGAGGCTTCTCCGCTGGCCCGGCAGTTATTGCGTTGTTCCTAACGGGCAACGGTTACGCCATCGTGAGTTGGGTAGGAATTGCGTTTCTTTGCGTGAGTTTACTATTAATTATACCACTCTCGCTCAGACTAGACAGAAAGAGTCTTTCAGGAACTGCTGCGGCGTAGTCCAAAACCGTGGGAGCGAATCAACATTTACCCAACATCTGATTTTTTGATAGGGTTTTCTTTCCGAGTCTGCTGGGGTGATTCAGTTGATGAGTTCCACTCTGCGAAGGGCGAGGCAAAACTGCTCCCAACGCTGTTCCAGGGAGCCGGTGAAGCCGATAGATATCCGAACCAGTCCAGGCGATATGCCGGCTGTCTGCAAATCCTCTACCGCCATTTCGCTGGCGGTGGAACTGGCGGAGCAGGACATGAGCGTGTCGAAGTAGCCCAGACTCACGGCCAGGTATCCGAATTGGCACTCGTTCTGGAGGGTGTTCATAAAGTCAAAAGCTTTTTCGGTGGTGCCCACGTCAATGGCGAATAAGCCGCCAAACCCGAATTCAGGATGGGCCATTTTCTTCAGGACTTCATGTTGCGGATGGGATTCCAGACCAGGGTACATGACGGGGATGCTCATGTCCTCTAGACGTAGAGAAAAGGTTCGCGCACGCTGGCTGTGTTCCACCATGCGAAGGCCCAAGTGGGGGAGACGGGAACTAACATGGAAAGCCACATTAGGGTCCATGGTTGGTCCCAGCAACATCAAGGCGCCCATGTGCAGGTCCATCAACTGGTTGATGAACTCCGTATCGGCACAGATTGCTCCGGCGATGATATCGGATGCTCCATTGATAAATTTGGTTAAACTATGCACGACAATGTCGGCGCCCCATTGCGCTGGCGAGACGATCATCGGCGTGAAGGTGTTATCGACCACCAGCTTGGCATTGTTGCTGTGGGCGAGTGCAGCCAAAGCGGGAATATCGGCCACTTTCATGGTGGGATTGCTGACAGTTTCGATATAGAGCAGTCGAGTGCGTTCTTTAAATGCCGCCTTAATGCTGTCGTGGTCTGTTGGGTCCACAAAAGTGACCTCCAGGCCGAGCTTGGCGGGCAAGAATTCCTTGAATAGCGCAAAGGTACCCCCATAAATGGTGTCGCTGGCGATAAGGTGATCACCCGGTGAACACAGCTGTATTATGGCGGCGGCGATAGCGCTCATCCCGCTCGCAGTGCAGTAAGCAGCCTCGGTGCCTTCCATGGCGGCGAGTTGCTTGCCCAGGTTATACACCGTGGGATTGAAGTGTCGGCCGTAGAGGTAGCAGCCACCCTGGTCGGGTCCCATTCGTCCCTGGAAAATTTCCGGCATGATGCCGGCTTCCATTACTGTAAAGGCGGTACTGGCTTCAATCGACATATTGACGCCGCCGTGCTCGCCGAATTCGTGGCGGCTATTGGCCATGGCTTCCAACGCGTTGAACTTTTCCATCACGCTCTCCAAATGAGAAACGGACACAATACCTAGCCTTTCTGAAATTTCAATTGTTTTGAAATCCCTGGCTTTTTTTTGGGTAGTTGTTAAAACGTGGATTACTTCACAATAATGTATGGGATAGTTTATATTTCGGCACGGAGTTAGTGACAATTCACCTAACACACTGGCATGTGTTGAGAGGTTTAACGCAACGCTTCCACGTCAATACCTACATCAGCCGCCATCGTCTTTATGCCTTCCCAGTACTGGGGCTGTATCGGTATTCCATCTTTCAGGCGTCGTTGTTCTTCGCGTAGCGCCATTTCGCCGGGCAATAGCACTTCATCGAATCCCTTTTGCGGCTTCGTATTTTTTATGGTGCGAATCCATTCATCTACTTTGGCTTTAAACTCCTGCATCGGCATCAAGTCAGCAACGTTAATCGCCATCAGGAAGGCGCCACCGCCGCGCTTTACCTGTATGTCTGGATTGTCAGCGAGTACATGCATGGATGGGTATTCCATCTGTGGTGAGGTATAACCGCCAGGGGTCAACAAGCCTGTCATCATTTCCAGGAATACATTCAACACATAGAGTTTTACATGTGGAAACACAGGAGCAGCGAGTAAAGGGGCCGCACGGTGTTCCGGGTGTTCGATATAGGGTGCGGGATCGTCGGTTAACTCGCCTGTTTCAGGGTCTACGATACATTTGCTGTCCAGCTTGCGACCTTCAAGCACAGCCTTCGAGAGATAAGTCTCGTAAACACCCGACACGGATGTATCTCCCAGTAGCGGAGTCATTTCGCCGGCTGGGCAAGCGTAAGAAAGAGGGGGCGCCGACATTTTCAATTCGCGACCTCCCCAAGGCGCTGTTTGCGTCACCGAGTTGACCGTGAGTATGCCTACACAGTCGTGTTCCAAGGCCATCCGGGTATAGGCACTGGCGCAGCCTATATCGTGCCAATTGTGTACCAGGGCGATACCGAATGTAGATTGTTTGGCTTTTTCGATAGTCTTTTCCATGGCTTGAGTCATCACATACTGGCCAATACCGCGATTACCATTAATGACCAGATAATTGGGCCCTTCCTGCTGCACGCTTGGTTCGGCGATGTAATTCACCTGCTTATGCTTTGCCATCAAGTGTATGATCATGGCTATGCCCATACCTTGCATATCTTTGCCTAATAAGTCGCCCGCTAAAATTGCGTTGGCGAACGCTTCGGCTTGATGCTCGGGTCCTCCCCATCCTTCCCAGATAGCTTTGTAGACACGTTTTAAGTAGCTGGCGGATTCGGTTTTCATGATGGCTTATCTACCTCCAACAAGTTAGGTGTTTCTGACCGCTGCGCTCAACTCTAGCCTCAGACAGCAAACAGAGTTCTTCGAAAAATAAACCGGCGGCCAATGTAGAAGAGACGCCCTGAGGGTCGTATGCCGGCGCGAGTTCAACGACATCTGCACCGATGAAGTTGAGGCCGCGCAATCCGCGAATAAGCCGTAACATTTCACGGGAGGTGAAACCAAACGGTTCTGGCAGTTGGGTGCCGGACATATAACACGCATCGATGGCATCGCAATCCACCGTCAAATAGCAGGGGCTGTCGCCTACAACACGATGGGCCTCTTCGATCACGGCAGCCAGGCCAATTTCGTCGACTTCATCCATAGTGATTACGCGCATCCCGGTGGCGTGGGAGAATTCCCAGTAGGGGGTGGAGCGACCGCGAATGCCGATCTGAATCGTTTTTTCCGGGTCTATGGCGCCGTCCAGCACCGCGTTACGAAAGACGGAGGCATCGCTAAGTGGTTCTCCCTGAAAATCTCCGGCATAGGTGTCGGCGTGCGCATCGATATGAACAAGCGCCAGCGGCCCATCTTTTGCGAGGCCTTTCAGAATGGGGTGAGAGACTGTATGTACACCGCCGGCCGATAGGGGCACTACATTGTTCTCGGCCAGTTTGCGGTAGCACTGAAAGATATCTTCCACCGATTGTTCTGTATCGTGAGGGCGAGCAAAGTCAACGTCACCGTAATCGGCGATCCTACACATATCAAAGGGGATGATTTCCCAAGCTGGATGTATCGGGCCGTGATTCTTTGACCACTCTCGGATCGCCTTGGGGCCAAATTTGGCGCCCGCTCGCAGTGGGGCACTGGTGTCCATAGGAATACCAAGCAACGCGATGTCGATATTGCCAAGGTCCTGCGAAGAGGGCGCACTAAAAAAGGTGAGTTGGCCAGCGTAGGCTGGCTGCAACAAGGGTGATTTTTCATCGTGAAGCCGTCGGTAAAAAGCGGCGATATCGGGATTGCTATGCTCGGTTAGCGGGCGATTACTCGCGGCCTGGTAACGCTTGAATTTTTCGTTATCGATGACCATGATCAGTGTCCCCGTGGGTGTTTGAGAGTGTTATTAAAGTCCTGCCGCCATACCACCCGCCACCGGCAATGCTACGCCGGTTATGTATTTAGCGCTGGGGCCGGCCAAATACGAAACAGCCTCTGCAATCTCTTCGGGCTCGGCGCCGCGTTTCATCGCTATGGTTTCATTCTCCATGCGTTCTGCCTCTTCGATACTGATGTCGTATTGCTCAGCAAGCCGCTCCAGCAGTTGATCCCGCATTTGCGTGTTGACAACGCCTGGGCACACTGTATTACATCGTATCCCTTTGTCTGCATACGAAAGTGATATGGCTTTGGCTAATCCCACAGCGGCAAACTTTGAGGCAGTATAAGAGGCCGGAATATCCGGGATTGCACCCAAGCCACAGAGCGAGGCGACATTCACAATCACGCCAGATTCCTGTTTGAGCATGGTTGGAATCACTGCTTGGCACAATTGTGCAACGCCTAATACGTTGATGTTAAAGGCGAGCTCGAAATCCTTGGCACTGACATCGAGAAAATCGCTACTACCGCCGCCGATGCCCGCGTTATTGACGAGAATATCTATACGCCCGAAGGTAGAGAGCGCCTCTTGCACACAAGCTTGAATATCTTCGGAGCGTGTTACGTCTACGGCATAGGCCAAAGCGCGCCCACCTTGTGATTCCAGTTCCACGACTCTGGCTTGCAAATCGTCCATGGCATGAGGAAGGTCGGTCACGACTACAGAGGCGCCTTGATCTAGCAGTTTTTTGGCGATCGCAAACCCCATCCCTTTGGGGTGGCTAGCGCCGGTGATAATGGCAATTTGATTGCTTAAAGGAGACATACATACCTCATACGCAAACCAGGTTGCGTCGGTGATGGAATTCTGACCGCATTTTACGCGGGGTTGTTGCATTGCCTGAATCTTAAATAAGGTGGACTGTAGCAGCTACTACCCCAAGTGGGTAAAAAAGACCAGGCCGATGATGTTTTTGTAACTCATTGCTATTATGGCCACGGAGTGTTCCCGTAGTCAGTCAGCAACTTAAGAGACCGACGCCACGGCGCTGACGAATTATTGGGCGGCTTGTGCGGTTACCTACTAAGGGTGATTTTCTTTTAGCCCTGTTTCCCGTAAATTTCCAACCTGAACACAATTTGCAAAAGATATCTGTCTGGTCCCAATAATCAAAGGAGGTTTTTCCCGTGTCGACAACAGCTACACGTTCCGAGAATATCAATTTCCTCTACTATGCCATCAAGCGTGTCTGGATGGCTGCCGGCGCCAGCGAGGAGCACGCTCACTATGTGGCTGACGCCATCAGCTTTGCCCACCTCCAGGGCAAGTTGAACCAGGGGCTGGGTGTGTATGAGGCCATTGATCTTCCTCTGCAAACCGGCTTACTCGATATCAAGGCGACACCCGAAATCGTCGACGAAGGTCCTACCTGGGTGACTGTTGATGGTCACTGCTCCAGCGGTCACTGGTGTCTCAACATTATGGCTGACAAAGCCATTGAAAAAGCCCGGGAATACGGTGTCGCCATCGCCTTTGGCGGCAATCACAACGACGCCGGCAGTTTCGGCCGCTATGTACACAAGGCGTTCGAGCAGGATATGGTAGGTATTGCCTCCAACAACACCGTACCCCTCGCTGCACCCTATGGCGGCATGTTTAACAAACTTTCTTGTCCGCCCTTTGATGCCATTATGC
>JBPCXM010000779.1:0-6518 GCA_051008535.1 Pseudomonadales bacterium
ATTGGTATTGCCTTTGTTCGCGATCTATCGATTGCTAGCGTTATTGAGCAGCACTGATGGCGTGTTTCAAAGCTTCTCGCAGTTTCTCAGTATTATGCCAGGGAAATTTGGTGTCTATGCGCGTGCCGCCTTCTACAGTCTCGCGTGCACAAAGACATCAAGCGATATTTGTATATCGTTTTTAACACTACTTTCCCACGCAGATACTGAGATTGAACAAGGTGTTTATATTGGGCCTCAAGGCAATATCGGCAAATGTCGAATTGGGAAGAATTGTCTGTTTGGTAGTGGCGTACATATTCTAAGTGGCAAAAGCCAGCATGATTTCTCAGACATAAACACGCCGATTCAAGAGCAGGGGGGCAACTTCGTGAAAATCACCATAGGCGAGGATAGCTGGGTTGGAAATAATGCAGTGGTGATGGCAAATGTGGGGCCGAAATGTGTCGTTGCGGCTGGTTCTGTTGTGACTCGCGATGTTGAGGAGTTTTCAATTGTCGCCGGAAATCCAGCGACGATAATCAAAAAACGCAACTAGCTATCAGGCAGCTAGCCAAGCTGCGTGTTTTCCAAGAGACCCGATAAGATATGAAAAGCCACCTTTCCGAGCGTGTGTACCTGGCAAGCCCTGTCATTGTTCAAAACTTGCTTGTCAGTTTGTATGGGCTGTTGGAACACAATAATCGCTATAAAGGTGTATACAACGCGCTCTCTGAGGAGTTATTCAAGAACGAATTTATGTCAAAAGCCGAACTCGAAGAGGTAGAGAACTCCCTTCTCGAAAAAGCGATTAAAAATGCGCTAAACAACGTTCCTCACTATCAAGCGCTCAATATTCCAGATGCCCGCATTGAAAGCTTTCCAGTTCTTTCTCGAGCAGAGGTTTTCAATGATCCCGAAAGTTTTGTCGCAAAACAGTACCGAAATACAAAATTGATCGCACTATATACTGGGGGCAGTACAGGTAACCCTCTCAAAGTCTTTTTGAATAAGGATGTGCGTAGAAAATCATATGCGTTCTGGAATCGGTTCTACCGACTCATCGGATTTCGCATCGGAGAAAAAAAGGCGACCTTTGTCGGCAGAAAAGTTCAGGAACCCGACAACAGTAAACCGCCGTTCTGGCGCTATAATATGATTGATCGTCAGCTTATGTTTTCGTCCTTCCATTTGAGCAAAGAAAATATTCCTCTATACATCAAAAAATTAAACCAGTTTAAGCCAGCAATAGTAGAGGGCTACCCATTATCAATTTTACAAATTTCCCAATATCTTATTGATAACGGCATAGAGTTAGATTTCATCCCCAAGGGGATAAGCACTAGTTCTGAGAATTTTTCCGCGCAACAGCGCGCTACTATTGAAAATTCTTTCAAATGTAATGTATTTGATCAATACGGTTCCGCGGAATCTGTTGTTTTTGCTAGCGATTGTGAATACAAGAATAAGCACATTGCCATCGAATATGGAATGGTTGAAGTGATAGATGAAGCAGGGGATATAAAAAGAGAGGGTGATGGAGAACTCATCGTAACAAGCTTTCTTAATGATGTGATGCCTTTGATCAGGTATCGGATTGGCGACCTTGGAAAAGTGAGCTGCAAAAAATGCAAATGTAATAGAAACACCCCAATATTAGAGGAGCTTCATGGAAAAGTAGGGGCTTATATCGTAGCAGGTGATAAAAGGGTGTCGGCTGCAAGTTTGGCGATAGCGTTTGAATATCTTAAGAACGTTAAAAAATCGCAGATTATCCAGAATGAGCCAGAACAGGCTGTGGTTAAACTCGTTGTCACGCCAGAGTTTAATCAAGAAGAAGAAGATTTTATGCTATGGGAGCTAATGAAAATGTTGGGCAACGATTTTGGAATCGAATTGCAAAAAGTTGACGCAATACCCCCAGCGAAAAATGGGAAATATCAAATGGTTGTTCAAAACTACTATAAGGATTGAAAGCGGTTTTTATATTCAGCGACTAGAGTAAATAGTATAAAGCAGTTACTGCAGTTTAATTTAAGCTGAACCACGTCGGCATAGAGAAACACTCAATGAAATTAATGTTTGTTGGAGATATAAATCTGGGTGAGTACTACCCATCTTTTGGGCATGGCCCGAGAACCTATGCTAGCTCAAAAAACGTTTTTGCCAATGTGCAAAGCATTTTTGATACTGCGGATCTTGTTGTCGGAAATCTTGAGGCACCAATAACAAATCACAACATGAATGAAAATGAACCTGAAAGCATGGTGTTACGCGTAGACCCAAGTCATGCTGGTCAGCTTAAAGCGGCCGGCTTTGGCGTGTTGCAGGTTGCAAACAACCACACAGTGCAACACGGCGCCAAGGGTTTTGACGAAACTTTGTCCTGCCTTGAAGGACTTGGTATACAAGCGACTGGGTTGAACAAACAGCGCCCAGTCAGTGTAGAGCATGATGGCTTGAAAATCGGTTTTCTGGCAGCGTCAGATGTGCCGGACAATACCGATAAGTCTCAGCAAAAATATCAACGGTTGGAAGATGAGTTCGTAAATATTGCTAAGGAGGAAGTGGCAAATTACGATCACCTCATAGTAATGCTTCACTGGGGTCTGGAGGCATCCACCGGGCCACTGCCGTACCAGAGGGAGATGATTGATCAATTTTATGCGATGGGGATTAGCGCAGTCATTGGTAGCCACCCGCATCTTTTCTACGAAATTGAAAAGAGAGAAAATTTCGTTTCGGCATACTCGCTTGGAAATTTCGTTTTCGACCTATGCTGGGACGCGAGAATGAACAAGAGCGGGATATTGGAGCTGGATCTGTCGAAGAACAGTGTGCAAGCTAAGCTATGGCCGGTCGAGCTCAAGGAGAATGGATGCCTTCCGACTCCAACGGGAGAGTCACTAGAAATTGATAAGTCGTTAAATATATACAAACTTGGCGAAAAAATGGACCGGCAACAAATGCGAAAAACTCTCTACCTAATCCGCAATTTGCACAAAGGAAACACTGCCATGAAGATCAAGTTCTTCCAGCGTAAAATACTGTCGCTGTTTCGATCCACTGAACCGGCTTAAAGTTCCCTCCATACGGCTTCAGAATCATGAGCGACAGTGTACCCTTCGTTTCAGTTGTTCTTCCAGTCTTCAATGAAGAACAATATCTTGAGCAATGCCTTATAGCGTTGCGTAAGGTTCAGTACCCTGAAGATAAATTTGAAATCATCGTTGTGGACAACGGCTCGAGTGATAGAAGCTATGCGATTGCGGAGCAATACGCCGACCAGCTAATTTTGCATCCGAAAGTAAATGTTGGGGCGGTCAGAAATTATGGCGTACAGCACGCAAAGGGCGATGTCATCGCCTTTCTTGACTCAGACTGCCTGGTTCCAAAAACATGGCTCGAAAATGGGGTGCAACTACTGAAACAGAATCCAAAGTGCGTATTTGGTGGAAACCTCTACTTAAGAGCGGATCCTTCATGGACGGAGAAGTATTGGATCTTGCAGAAGCCTGATGAACCGCTGTTGCAGTCTGATTTACTTGGCAGTTGTATTTTTGTTCCGAAACAATACTTTCAGGATGTAGGCGGCTTCAATGAAGAGGTGACGTCTGGTGAAGATACGGAATTTTCCAATAAACTCAAAGCAACTGGTTACAAAGTAACCATCGACGAGAAGCTAGGTGTTGTTCATCTGGGTAACCCAACAACAGTCTCGGGGTTTGTGAAAAGACAAATATGGCATTCCGAGAATTACGCAAAAAGCATAGGTAGCTCGTTGACGGACAAAGTGTTTTGGTTGGTGATAATCTATATTTTGGGGCTGCTGGCTCTTTTGTCCAGTATTTTTGGTGCGCCTATATCGCCTTTGTACATCGCATTAGCCCTGATGCTACCACCTATCGTATTGAGTATTAAGCGAATAACTCGTGCCAACTACTCAATAACGGGTGTTGCCGACATAATCGGTATTTTTTTGATGGATAACCTTTACCTTTTGGGCCGAAGTGCTGGGTTTATCAAAGGAATATTCGGGCGTGCAAAGTCGTAGTACAAATGACCTCGACTATGGAAAAGCTTGCACACGTCAAACCTTGTAATTTCGCCATGATTTGATGTTTAAACCCGAAAAATCTTCAAGCTTTTTAACATCATCGGCATAAAATGCTGTTAGCTTCCTAATCTGATTTTCGTCTAAATCGGCTTTCTCGATTTTCTCGGCACCAAATTCCGCGAGGCTTAAGAAAAGCTTTTTAAACCGGTAAGGGTAGGGCACTTGCTCTACGTGTGAGTGATAAAATTCAAGGACTTTTTTACCGAAGCTGTTTTTGCGGGTTACGCTAGCATTTACATTGTGGTGTGATTTTGGACTAGCGAGAGAATTCGGTGCGCTCACACCCAGAAATTTATAAATCTCGTCTACTGCACTAACTGTATTCTCGCCTAAATCGCTAACATTGAGTACATGCAAATCTGTTTTTTCATAATACTCAAGAAAACGCTGAATTTGATAATAATAACGTCCCTGCCAGAATAGAGGATCATCGTCGTGATTTTCAATAATGTCGCTTAGCGTTCGAGTCTCCACTCCCCGGTGAGCTCGGTGCATGTAGTGTGAAACCAACCTATCAATAGGGTCTCGTACTATATAAATCAACTTTACCGCCGAGAGCGTTTTATACATCCGCTCGGGAACGGAGCCTAGGATTGGTGCAGACGTATAGCTCGTCGATGCTTCTCCGATCAATTTTTCACCCTGGTGATTAAAGTGGCTCTCGTACCATGGCAAGCCCTTGTTCCAGTATTTTTCGTTCGAAAAATAGTTTATTTCCTTTATATCAGACATATAGATTTCGGGGTGACATTCTAAGTACTTGAATAAGCTTGTCGTTCCCGATCTCGCCGCGCCGATAATTATAAAATTTGGTTTTGCCACCGCTAATAACTACTCTAAGTTTGGTTGATTCATCGATTCAATATACTAAAATAAGAAGTATAGTAGCTCTTTGGAATTGGGCGCGGCGACTGGTGATCTAGCTGGCCACTCTCCATTCTAGTCATTTTTCTCTCAAAGCTATCGGCAAAGATGTACAGACATTTCGACGACTAAAAACCAATTTCTTCAATGTATCGTGCGTCGACTGCCTCCCCGCTCAATTAGGATGCAAATATCAGGAATAGCCGCAAGTGATAATATCGCATAAATATAAATTCATATTCATTAAAACGGTGAAAACTGCGGGCACCAGTATTGAAGTTTTTCTTTCGCAACAATGCTCAGACCACGATATCGTAACACCTATCATTCCTCATGTTGATCCACATATCGCGAGAAATTACCGGGGACTGTGGAACCCGGTGCCAGATATAATGGCAGGAGAAGGCAGGGGTGTGCGTAGAGACCTACGGGATCTTGTTCGGCTTAGAAAGTATTACAATCATATACCGGCGAGAGTCCTGAAAAACAGAGTTTCTAGTAAAGTGTGGAACGAATACTACAAATTTTGTGTCGAGCGAAACCCGTGGGACAAAACACTTTCCCATTACCATATGATGAATGATATCGCTGATACGAAGATCAGTCTTGATCAGTATCTTGCGAAAGGAGACTTCTGTTTAAATCTCCCCAAATATACAGATAGCAATGACACATTGATGGTCGATAGAGTAGTTAAGTACGAAAAACTTGATGAAGAGTTAGGAGAGGTATTTGAGCTTCTAAAAGTCCCCTACAGTGGCTCATTGGATGTGAAGGCAAAGTCGGAACATCGCACTGACAAAAAATCTTATAAAGATGTACTGAATGAGAGCCAGCGAAAAATAGTAGCCGATATCTTTAAGAAAGAAATGAATATGCACGGATACGCATATTAGACATTATTTAGAAATAAGTTTTTCTGGCTTAGCTTTCAAGATGCCGTCGTAATCATTATCCGACCTCTTTACCTCTTGCTCGCATAATTGTTTCTACCAGCAGAGTTTTCAAATGGTGCCATTCCTTTAAACGATAGTAGCCGCAAAAATAGATAGCGAGAATTATCGCTGTGTATAAAGCGACAAAAAAGATACCCTTAAGGATTAGATCAAAGGCGACAATGCTGACGTTTATGCTGTAAATATCGACGATGTACGCGCTTAGGAAGGCAGTCGCTATTGGCGGCAATATGAGCGCCGCAACTCTAAGAAAATCGCTCTCAGAAAAATGTAGTGCAAGCCCTAACCACAACAACGTGGATATTAGCCCAAAGATACCTCGGTTTAGAGCAAAATCTGCGAGAGTATCACCCGTAAATATCAACAGCATCCCGACAATAAATATCAAGGATGCTATGTTATAAAAAAAGACCAGTTTGACTCTGCCGGTAGCCACGTAAAAGTTTCCCAGAATGCTTCCCAGTGAAAACGTAACAAGCAGAATGCTTAGATTTCCCAGCAGCTCGGCGTTGTGTGACCATTTTTCACCAAGTAAGACGAGTATTACGATGTCTGCGAACGCTACCAAAAAAGCACACACCGGCATAATCAGCAAGAAAATC
>JBPCXM010000780.1:0-6962 GCA_051008535.1 Pseudomonadales bacterium
ATTTCAGGCCTTTAGGTGAACGACCGAAAAGGGTCGCGAAGGGCCCGTCGCAGCTGCTAGCATCGATGGACAGGTTACTCCAGGTATAGCTGCCACTCAAGCGGTTAGTTCGACGAGGCTGAGAGGCACTGTCAAGTTTAACTCTGCTCAGTCATACTATCGGCATGAAAAGACAATCACAATATGTTGGGCATCGATTTCCGCCCGAAATAATTAGCCATGCAATTTGGCTCTATCACCGATTCGCGCTCAGTTTTCGTGACGTTGAAGACCTGCTAGCCGAACGGGGCATCGTTGTCACCTACGAAACCATCCGCCAATGGTGTCAGAAATTCGGTTTGAACTACGCCAAGAATCTTCGCAAGCAACAACATAAACTTGGGGATACGTGGTTTTTAGATGAAGTGTTCCTCAGTATTAATGGCCGACGTCAGTATCTTTGGCGCGCGGTCGATTAGGACGGCGATGTCGTTGATATCCTCGTTCAAAGCCGACGAAACAAGAAAGCCGCCTGCCGCTTTATTCGTAAGATGCTGAAACGTCAGGGCGCACCAAGAAAAATCGTGACAGATAAACTACGAAGCTACGGTGCTGCTCGGAAAGAGCTCATTCCTTCGGTCATGCACAGCCAAGATCAATATGCCAATAATCGTGCGGAAGGCTCGCATCAACACACCAGACAGCGAGAACGACAAATGCGAGGATTCAAATCGCCCGGACAGGTGCAGCGATTTCTCTCCGTACATAGCCAAGTTCACAATTTATTTAACCTCGGTCGTCATCTATTGGAAGCGCGTCATTGTCGGATGTTCCGCACACGCGCGTTTGATACATGGCAAGAGGTGACGTGCGCCTGTTGATAACGTAGGAGAATAAATCTGCGATTTTTTTCAATTCAATTTCAGCAACTTGACAATGCCTTCCAGGGGCCTGTGTCGCTGGAAATCAGTTCAGATACTCGATAGTTAGCGCGTCAATTTCAAACGCGTATGCCTCGCCTGCGTCCAGATTAGCACCCACTACACCTAAGCGATGCGCATCGCCCAGCAGAAATTCGGTTTGTGGATTGCCGGTACTGGGCAAAGGAATGAACGCTGTTACCTCGGAGCCACGCTGTTCACGATAAGAGCCGTGCGCAACTAGGCCGCCGTCCTGCTCGACCAATTCCAACCGGATATCCAGCGTATCCGGCACATCATAGCTGTTGATATCGTTGGTAATGACAGCCAGTTCCGCCAGTTGCGGGCTTTGTTCCATGGCTTCAGCAGCCAGCGCTGCCTCGTCGCCCAAGGTTAAAATAACCGCGTTGCCAGCTCGGAATAAAGCCATTGCGCCAATTTCCGAACCGTCGTTATTGGCAAGCACCGTGGTAATGCCTGCTCCTGGTCCCATCGGCATGCCATCCAGATTAACACTCAGCGTTATTGTTAGTTCACCGGCAGCGGTGTTGCTGGTAAATAGTTGGGTAGTATTGTCACAGCCTTCAACCGGGCCACCGATTTGTAACGTTCCGCCTTGTTCGCTTTCATCACTAATAGCGCAAGACGACAAATAGTTTACCGCTCTGCCGTCGCGGCCATCAGGAAATGTATCATCGTCAAATTCATCAATAAAGTCCGGTGGCACAAAGCCATCTCCGGCACTGATTGCAGCACCCGATAACAACAAGGCTTTCCCCGACAACTGGCCATTGGCACTATCCAGTGGCATTCCCAGCAGCAATTCATCGTGCCCGTCACCATTCACATCGCTACTGAAAGACACTTGACCAAACGACTTTACCTCGGGTATGGCACCGTCAGCACTTGACGCAGCGGGGACAAGGGTCGGAAGTTCGTACAGTAAATTGCCGGTCTTCCCCGAACGGACCTGCCCGCCAAGCGTGCCAACCGATACAATATCCGCGATGCCGTCACCGTCGATATCACCCGCGCCACTCACGGACTCACCCAGCAGTTGCCCTGGCTCGCCTGCAAAGCTCATGATCTCGCTGCCATCCAGGCCAGAAAACAGATAGAATTTTCCAGCCCGATCGCCGCCTGACGCGTCGGTGATCGCGCCCACAACAAAATCAGGGAAGCCATCTTCGTTAATGTCGCCTGCGTCGCTGACCGACCGGCCGAAGCGACTCGATGCAGGAATGCCGCCACCCTGGTTCGGACCATAAATCGTAAACAGGATTTCACCATCGGTACCGGAGACGACGGAAACCAAACCCACAGCGTCGACTTCGGGACTATTGCCTATGGGAGAACCCATTAAGAAATCGGCGTGACCGTCAAGATTAACATCCCCCGCGCCACTGATGCTTTGGCCCAAATGACGAAAAATCCCGTTACCCGAATAAGCATAAAGCAATTCTCCTGTTCGCCCCGAGTAAGCCCGTACCATTCCAGCTTCTGTTACGCCCGTAGAGCTGTCTTTAATGGTGCCCACCAGAATGTCCGGATCCCCATCACCGTTCAGGTCGCCCGGGCCGTTCACCCGCCAGCCAAATTCCTGAATATCCGGGGATGGCTCTGCGAACAGTTGCAGCACCTCTCCATCTACACCGGACAACACTTTAACGTAACCATTGCCACCGGGGCCGCCAAACATGGCGCCCGCAAGGATATCCGGCACACCATCGGCATTCACATCGCCGGCAGCACTCACGGAAATACCAAAGGCATCGCCATCGGCTTCTCCCGTAACGCTAAACAAACGGCGGCCGTCTAGCCCGGACTGCACGGATACGTAGCCGCCAGCCGAATCAATCTGAGGCGCACCGATCACCAAATCGGTATAGCCGTCATTGTCGACGTCGCCTATATCAGCAATTGACTCCCCGAGCCGCGCAGAATCAGCGCCCCGGAAGGTGAAAAACTCGTGTTCAGCACCAACCATAATATCCTGACCAACGCTGTTGTCCCCATTGGAACTTGAATCGCAGGCAGTGAGTGCAAACATCACGAGTAGGAAGACTGCTAGTCGATGCCAGGTGTCCGTCATCTTTTTTACTTCATACGCCATTAACATATCTGCTAAGTAATCACTCTACTCGTAAGGGCTTATGCGTAAGAGACTAAATTCATTCGCCACGACCGGTCCAGCACCCAGTTGCTGAATGGTACATTCCGCTAGTTGTATGGTGCGTGCTATTAGTTGAATGGTGTGTTAGCCCCAGCCCGGATATGGCATCAGTCGGCCCACAAATGATGCTAATAGCCTTATCCGGGCTAGCAAGACTTCTGCTTCTGTGACAATGCCACGTACGTGAACATCAGCATCAGTGCTCTATTAGATACTGGGCCACCGGTCCTTGATTAACCGGACGTTGGCCCGGGAAACGGGTATCGGTGTCTCGGGGAAGTCGAACAGCCGGACAAACGTGCGTCGGTCTTCGATGCGCTGGGATTGGATCTGTAGTTGGTTCACAATAAAAGAGCGGTGCACCCGAATGAACTGGTCCTCGGGTAAGGTTTGTTGAATCTTCTCGAGCGCTGTGTCGCTGATGATGGTCTGGGATTTGTGAATGCGCTGTCCTTCTGCTGTCAAGTGAATACGGCAATAGCCAACGATGGCCTCGACGTAACCAATATGCGTGGCATTGACGAG
Organism: Pseudomonadales bacterium; assembly: GCA_051008535.1. GTDB lineage: Bacteria > Pseudomonadota > Gammaproteobacteria > Pseudomonadales > JAUIET01 > JBBKXJ01. Next base: position 3,598 of record JBPCXM010000780.1, read on the forward strand.
TAAACTGGCGCTGCCATGACGAACACTGATACGGGCGTCGTGGCGGGTGTTGTTTAAGACCTCCAACAGCTTATCGACCGCAAGATCGCCGCTTGAGTCCACTTGTGGCATCGCTGATCCTACCAGCTTCGCCAACGTTTTCTGCAGACGTTCTGCGCGCACTGGTTTGAGCAGATAATCAATCGCATGCGTTTCGAACGCTTGTATAGCGTACTCATCGAAAGCCGTTACAAAGACCAGTTGATATCCCTGGTCAACGGTGTTCGCGGCGACGGTCAGTCCATCACGTTCTGGCATTTGAATGTCCAGGAAAACAACGTCTGGCTTTAGCCGTACGATTTCGCGTTCCGCGGTACGGCCATCGCCTGCTTCACCGACAATGTCCAATGCCGCGTGCTCATGCAGCAGGGCAATCAGTTGTCGCCGCGCCGCTGGCTCATCATCTGCAATGAGTGCTGTCTTCTTAGTCATGAGTTTGACGGGACGACGATCGTCACCGTTGTACCGTGGTCCGGACGGCTGTCGATGACAAACTGGTGGCGTTCCCCGTAGCGCATTCGCAGGGTGTCACGGACGATACGCAATCCATGCCCTGGATTAGCCTGCGCGGGGTCGAACCCAACCCCATCGTCAGCCACGGACATCTTAAGTTCATCGCCGAGACTGCGCACCTGAATGGCAATGTGGCCTGGCCCAGCGCGTTGCGAGAAACCATGCGTGATCGCGTTCTCGACCAGTGGTTGCAGCAGGAATGGCGGGACATTGCCTTGTTTGGCTTCATCTTCCACGTCAATAGCGAATGTGAGCTCGGGTTCGAATCGCGTCGCTTGAATCCGCAAATACCGTTCGATGAGTTCCACTTCGGTGGAGACCGGCACGAGTGCACGCGATGAGCTGTCCAGGACGCCGCGCAATAGGTCAGCCAGATCGTTGACTACCGCTGTCGCGATCGCGGGTCTGTCTCGAATCTCGGCCGCGATCAGGTTGAGTGAGTTGAACAGAAAATGGGGATTCAGCTTGGATTTGACGGCCTCGAACTGTGCTGCGCGCAGCTGGCTTTCGAGTCGTGTTTGGGCATCGCGTTGCCGAATGATATGGCGTATGGCAGCAATCAGCAGCACCTCCAACGTACCGATCATGCCCGGCACGATCAGGGTGCTTCGGTAGAGTCTATCGATGCCTTCGGGTGCGGGGAGCAGGCCGCGGGTGACGATCACTGCGATCCACACGCCGAGCAAGTACTTCGCCGCGAAAAAGACTGAGTCGTCGATAGCGAAGTCGGTGAGCCGCGCGCCGAGCCTCTCCGCGATCACAGCGACCACCAGACACACCATTGCGATGCCCCAAAAACCGATGACCAGGGTCAACGCGCGTTGCGGCGAGAGCGCGCCGAGTTGATAGCTGACCAGCAAAAAAAACAGACTGTTGAACAACGGTACGCACACCAACAACACCAGCGGTCGCGATTGCTGCATGCCGAGGATCGGATGGTCCGCTGTGATATTCGTTGAGGCCATGGTCCAAGTGCCCGTGCATGGGAAGATCTGGGTCATCTTCCACCGAAATCTTGGCCCGGTCTAGTCCATCACGGCTGACCGGTACAAAACAGGCCGTGAATGGATCGCAAACGCTCGGTTGCTGCCCCAGCCGAACAGGTTAAATGCGCGCGCTACCGTCCGCTTCTGCGCTGATCACTGTCAATTCGCAGCGCCTTTTGCACCACCGGTTGACCCGAATGCACCGCTGAGCGGCTCGCCCGTGGACGTTAAGGGCCATGCCACTAGGATGGCCACCTTGTTATCCATCACATAAGCGGGCCCACAACCGGATTTTCCGACGCCGCGGCGCTCGCTTTGAAACGAAGCGAGGTGAGTCATGTCTACTGTCAACCGTTTTCTCAAAGGCCGTCAAACTCAAGGCACGATCTTTATTCTTCTCGCGGTCTTTGTTCTGCTAATGAATACTGCGGTACCTGGGGCGTCGGCGCGGTCCCCCGACCATGATAGCAAACAGAAACAGCTCCTGAGAACGTTCCTGTTCAGCAAGATCGAACCGCCTTTGACTGAGGTACAGCAAGATCAAGTTAGGGAAATCTTCGAGCAGCACAGGGAGGAACTCGCTGGATCGATCGATCCTCCACGTGGCAAACCCCGGCCGCGACGCACTGCAGAGCACAAGAAGCTAGCATTAGAAAAGATAGACCAGTTCCTGCGGGCGCGTACTGCCACGGCCTCCGCTCTTGCCGCTGACCTCAAGGAGGTTCTTACGCCGGAACAGATCGAGAGTGCCGGGAGGCTACGAGAAAATTACTCTGCGGAGTCGAGTTTCTTCGGCACCCTTCTTGCACCCCCAGAGGAGTGTGTCTTACAGGAAGCAGACATTCCGGTTATGACGTCGGCGAAGCGTGTTGATTTTGTGCGCACGCCCGATGCCTGTTTCGAGAACCTTCCGGATTACGACTTTGAGCCTCACTATGCCCTGGTCGATGGCCTTCGGATGCACTATATCGATGAAGGCCCCGCCGATGGCGAAGTCGTGTTGCTGCTCCACGGTCAACCCAGCTGGTCCTATCTGTATCGCAAGATGATCCCGATCATCGCTGAAGCCGGGTATCGGGTCATCGCGGTGGATCATATCGGCATGGGGCGTTCCGACAAGCCGATCGACCTCACGGTCCATGAGTTCGAGTCGCACGTGGCCTGGGTTAAATTGTTTGTCGACGCCTTGGGATTGGCTCAGATCACTTTGTTCGTCCACGATTGGGGCTCGTTGATCGGTCTGCGGGCTGCCGGCGACAACCTGGAGCCCTACGCTCGTATTATATTAGCGAACGGTAACATGGCTCTCATAGGCGAAAACCAGAATCCTTACGTGTTCCCGGAGAACACGGATATCGACCCCTCGCTCCCTGACTTTGCGACTTGGAATGGGACCCAGACGTCCTTTCAGGATTGGATTGAATACGCGATACGGGCGCCTGTCATACCAAGCGAGGTGGTGGATGTGCTCACGGTGATGGACCCTACCCCGGATGAATTGGCCGCGTATGATGCCCCGTATCCCAGTCTGATCTACATGGCCGGCCCTCGCGCGTTTCCGTCCCTGCTTGTAGGGGTCAAAGGCCAAAATCAACCGGCGTATGACAATCTGGGGCAGTATGAAAAACCCTTCTTGACGTTGATGGGCGAGCAGGATGCTCAGTTGGGCAGTGAGGAGAACCAGCAGAACTGGATCGATCACGTACCTGGCGCGGCAGGCCAACCGCACGAACGTTTCGACGCGCACCACTTTATCCAGGAGGATGTCGGAGAAACGTTGGCAGACCGTGTCGTCAATTTTATGATGATAAATCCCTTACAATAGCC
>JBPCXM010000781.1:0-9103 GCA_051008535.1 Pseudomonadales bacterium
ATCAAACTGCGGTAGCAGTTGTGCCGTGCGGCGGGCGCCGAGATCAGGAATGTACTGTAGTGCGATATAGAGAAGGGCTGTGTCGTCCGGCTTGACCATCGTTGCATCCTTGTTGATGTAACGATGGTCGAGCTGGCAACATCGCTACGGGTTGTGAACGCGATCCATCACAGCCAGCGGCTGAGTAGCGCGTAACACGAGTCCATAGCTCATTTTTTCATATGTACGAAAAACCATCAAGAGGCCTGCTCGCACATCGGGCAAGCGCACCAGGTCATTTTGGATTTGATCGCGTACCACTTCACCGGCGCGATCAATCGCCAATACGTTGCCTTCTTTCAGGCCGTCACGCTCGCCTTTGTTCAAAGCGACGATATCCATAAACCCGATTTGGGTCACACCGCCTTCAACCGCAACGATATAGCCATCGATTTCGCTGTCGGGTGAGCTAGGCTGGAAGGTCGCCGTAATTTTTCGTTCTTTGTAAGGCAGCAAGCGATCTCGATTACGAATTTCTTCGTTACTGCGAGTAATCGACAAAGTACCCAGATCGCGTTCCAGATCGGTCAGCTTGCCGGTGCCGATATCTGTCGCTTCCAAACCAAGGAACTCCTTGGTATCGGGATCGGTGAAAGCCTGACCACGACGATAAATACCATACACTGTTTCACCCTCGGTGAACTCGCCGCGTGCATACAAATCGTCACCGGCACCCGTAATTAGGTGACGTTGGCCACCAGCCAGTGCGTAAGGCGCGGCCTCAAGCTCGCCCGTTTGCACGATGCGGCTGCGGCTCAAAAAGGCATTAATTTTTTCCAGCGGAATGGTCGAAATAGCACCATCGGCAGTTGATAGGCGCATCTTCGGCGTCAATTTCACGGTATTGCCCATTGGTCCGCGTTTGACACGGAGCCGCGGTTTGCCGTCGAGATAAACCAGATTAATGCGATCACCCGGATAAATCAGATGCGGGTTAGCTATCTGGGGGTTCACCTGCCAAACCTCTGGCCAAAGCCACGGGTCACGCAGAAACGATTCGGAAATATCCCACAGCGTATCGCCCTTGACGACAACGTGATGGTCGGGATGTCCGTCCTGCAAAATAACATCATCAGCATTCGCTGCCACGCAGCAAAGCCAAAAACTAACCAGGCTCAGGAGCAATTTTTTCTTCATGTGTCTTCCTTCTATTACCTTGCCCGGCAATATGTCATTTTTTGCGCCGGATCATTACTGCCGTCGTAGATAGCCTACCGGCACGTGATCTTTACAGTGGTTTTCAGTCAATAACTCGCACTCTTTATACCCGCCATAGTCATAGCCACAAGACATATGCATTGCTTTCGCTGGCTATGCTAGAAAGAGTACAATTAAACTATAGCAGGTGTTTTCAAATTCCGCCGTACGGCTATATTGGCTAAATTCCCGCCAAGCTATTGGCAATAATCATTTTTTTGAGCTAGATCACGATTCTATATGGCGCTACTAAACATTTTGGAGTTTCCAGACTCGCGCTTACGCAACAAAGCGAGACCCGTCAAGGAAGTCACAGCCGAGATTCGCCAGTTGGCTACCGATATGCTCGAGACCATGTACGCCGCCCCCGGCGTCGGTCTGGCGGCCACCCAGGTAAACGTGCACCAGCGCTTGGTAGTCATCGACGTTAGCGAAGAGCGTGATGATCCACGGGTATTTATCAATCCTGAGGTTATAGTGCTCGATACCGAAACCGCCGAACACGAAGAAGGCTGCCTGTCGGTTCCCGGCTATCAGGAATTGGTAGAACGGCCACTGCACGTTAAGGTCACCGCGTTGAATGAAAACGGTGAGCAACTGGAGTTCACGCCCGACGGCCTTATGGCCGTATGCATTCAACACGAAATCGATCATCTGGACGGCAAACTATTTGTCGACTATTTATCTGCGCTAAAGCGCAAGCGTATTAAAGACAAGCTACTCAAACAGCAACGCCAAAGCGCTTAGGCCCATGGCCACTGCTTCAGCGCCGCCCGACTTGAACGTTGTTTTTGCCGGCACCCCCGAATTTGCCGCACATGCGCTCCAAGCCTTAATCGATGCTGCATCTTATAACTTATGTGCCGTTTACTCGCAGCCTGACCGGCCCAGCGGCCGCGGTCGACGTTTACTGGCTAGCCCGGTAAAACAGCTGGCGCAACAGCATTCGATAGACATTTACCAACCGCAGAACTTTCGCAACCCAGAAGCGCTTGAAGAATTGTGCGCGCTGCATCCCGATGTGTTGGTGGTTGCCGCCTACGGTTTGCTGCTGCCAAAATCGGTGCTCGACCTACCCACCTACGGCTGCATTAATATCCATGCTTCTCTGTTACCGCGCTGGCGTGGCGCCGCACCCATTGAGCGCGCTATCGAAGCCGGCGACAGCGAAACTGGAATTTCCATTATGCAGATGGACGAGGGTCTCGATACCGGACCGGTGCTAGCAACGCAAAACTGCTCGATAGATTCCACAGAGACAGGCGAAAGCCTGCGCGCCAAACTCTCCACCATCGGCGCCACTTGCATGTTGCAATGCCTCTCGCAACTGACTAATGATACGCTGCAACCGCAGCCGCAAGACGAAGCGCGCGCGACCTATGCGAATAAAATAAACAAGCAGGAATTAGAGATTGATTGGCGATTGCCGGCAAGTGAAATAGAGCGCAAGCTGCGCGCCTTCTATTCTGCCTGCACCATGCACAGCACACTTGGTGACATGCGCATCAAGATAGCCAGCGCCGAGCTTACTGGCGATACGTGTCAACGTGCACCCGGAGTCATCGTAGAAGTGCTGCGCGACGCTATTTTAGTCGCCTGTGGCGACGGTGCGCTGCGTATCGTCGAGCTGCAATTACCTGGCGGTAAAATGCTATCCGCGCAGGCTATCCTCAACGCAAAAAAATCCCTGTTTCAACCAGGAAGTGCCTTCGAGACCCCCGCCTAATGCCACCATCACGCGCGGTGGCGGCACAGATTATTGGCAATATTCTGCAACATAAGGGGTCGCTGAGCGTACTGCTGCCGCAGCACACTGCCGGCTTGCCGCCCACAGATGTAGCGTTCACTAAAGAGCTATGTTTCGGCGTGCTGCGCTGGTATTTCCAGCTGCACGCGGCACTACAATCGCTGCTAGCCAAACCACTTCGCAAAAAAGACCTTGATGTTTATGCATTACTTTTGATTGGCGCTTATCAACTCAGCCACTTGCGCACACCGGCGCACGCCGCGTTATCGCAAACCGTTGAGGCCTGTCGCACCGTTGACAAGAGCTGGGCTACCGGCCTGGTAAATGGCGTAATGCGAAAGTATGAACGCAACCAGGCAACTCTCTTCGATACGCTAACCGTCAATGAGCAACTAGCCCACCCTTCTTGGCTAAGCGAGCGTATCAAACGCGCTTGGCCGCAAGACAATGAGGCAATCTTGCGCGCCAACAACGAACGGCCACCGCTAACGCTGCGCATTAACCGTTTGCGCGGCAGCCGCGAGGACTATTTGCGCGAGCTGGAGGGCTTGAATGTCAAGGCCCATCCCTGCAGGTATGCTTCGCAGGCGATCATCGTGGAAGAAGCCGTGAATGTACAAGCGCTTCCAGGTTTCGCCAACGGCCGGGTCAGCGTGCAAGACGAAGGTGCACAACTGGCTGCACCACTGCTCGATTTACAACGCTCGCAATCAGTGTTGGACGCCTGCGCCGCGCCGGGCGGCAAAACCTGTCATATGCTTGAACTGCAACCCGAACTGCAGCTATTAAGCATTGATATCAAACCGCAAAGGCTGGCGCGAGTTCAGGAAAACCTGGATCGTTTGCAGCTCAAGGCGCAACTGCTGGCCGCCAACCTAGCCGAACCCGAGAGCTGGCGTCGTGGTGAGCATGAGGGTAAGCTTTTCGACCGAATCTTACTCGATGTGCCGTGTTCTGCGACCGGTGTTATCCGCCGTCATCCCGACATCAAGTTCTTACGCCAAGACAAAGACATTGAACCACTAACGCAGACGCAATGTAAATTACTGCAAGTTGCGTGGAACTTGCTTAAACCCGGCGGCAAATTGCTTTACTCTACCTGCTCGATATTACCGGATGAAAATGAACAAATCATCGAAGCTTTTATTGCGCAAGCCACGGATGCAAGCCACGAGACTATACAAGCTCCCTGGGGCAGAGCCTGCCATTATGGACGCCAATTGTTACCAACGGTCGACGCATACGATGGTTTCTTCTATGCGCTGTTAAACAAGACACAAAACGTCACTCTATGAAAATCATCATTCTGGGCGCTGGTCAAGTAGGCGGTTCGCTAGCCGAGCATCTCGCCGGTGAAAAAAATGAGATCACGCTGGTCGATATCAATGCCGAACGCCTGCACGAACTACAGGACCGGCTAGACATAGGCACCGTGACAGGCCACGCCTCGCACCCGGACGTGCTGCGTCGTGCCGGTGCTGAAGATGCCGATATGATGATCGCCGTCACCAATAGCGATGAGATCAACATGATCGCCTGCCAGATTGCGTTCACACTGTTCCATACCCCTACCAAGGTCAGCCGTATTCGATCGCCACAATATCAAAATCGCGAAGACATTTTTCGCAATGAGGCGATTCCTATTGACGTCTGGATTAGCCCCGAGAAGTTGGTCACCACCTACTTACAACACTTGGTGGAACACCCTAACGCGCTACAAGTGCTGGACTTCGCCAGCGGGCGTATTCAGCTGGTCGCTGTTAAAGCCTATTACGGGGGGCCAATGATAGGCCAGGAATTGCGCGAGATTCGCAAGCACATGCCCAAGGGCGACACTCGAGTCGCAGCAATATTTCGCCGCGACAGGCCCATCATTCCGGAGGGATCAACCATTGTAGAGGTGGATGACGAAGTATTCTTCATTGCCGCCCGGGAGTATATACCTTCCGTGATGGCTGAGCTGCGTCGCATGGAGAGCCCCTATAAGCGCATTATTATTGCCGGCGGTGGCAATATCGGCGCTCGTCTCGCCAAAACGATTGAGCATGACTATCGAATAAAAGTTATTGAGTTTAACAAGCAACGCGCGAGATACTTATCAGAGCGATTGGAAAAGGCAATTGTGTTACACGGCAGCGCGTCCGACCGCGATCTGCTGCAGGCGGAAAACATTGAGAACACTGATTTGTTTTTTTCGCTCACCAATGACGACGAGGCTAATATTATGTCGTCTCTATTGGCCAAGCGTTTGGGGGCGCGCAAGGTCGTTACGCTGATAACCAAACCCGCCTATGTTGATCTGATGGAAGGGGGTGATATAGACATCGCCCTGTCACCGCATCAGGTCACTGTTGGCAGCTTGCTCACCCATGTGCGGCGCGGTGATATGGCTAACGTTTATTCTCTGCGGCGCGGCGCGGCTGAGGCTATAGAGGTCGTCGCGCATGGCGATGCAAACTCTTCTAAAGTCGTTGGCCGCCGACTCGAAGAGATTGTTTTGCCGGAGGGGGTCACTATCGGGGCAATTGCCAGAGGCTCTGAAGTATTGATAGCGCACAGAGATGTCGTCGTTGAATCTGAGGATCATGTTGTGCTATTCCTTATAGACAAAAGCCGCGTCTATGAAGTCGAGCGCCTGTTCCAGGTCGGGTTCAGTTTCATTTAATCCATGCACTTTGCCATTATTCTAAGAATCCTCGGGCTGCTACTCATGTTGTTTAGCCTGACCATGCTGACGCCAGTTATCGTCGCGTGGATTTATCAGGATGGCGACCGGCATGTCTTTTTTACCGCCTTTCTAACAACCTTGGTGTGTGGCGCAATGATTTGGTGGCCGTTTCGCAAGGCCGATCATGATCTACATATACGCGACGGTTTTTTGATTACCGCCCTGTTCTGGTTCGTTTTGGGTATGTTTGGTTCGTTGCCATTTTTGTTGTCGGAACAACCTGATATTTCGATTACCGATGCCGTTTTCGAGAGCATATCCGGCTTGACAACCACCGGCGCAACGGTACTTACCGGTTTGGATTATCTACCCCCCTCGGTGCTTTATTACCGCCAGCAATTACAGTGGTTGGGGGGCATAGGAATTATTGTTATCGCGGTTGCGATACTGCCGATGCTCGGCATAGGTGGCATGCAATTGTATAGGGCCGAAACCCCCGGGCCGGTCAAAGATACCAAACTAACGCCACGCATTACCGGCACCGCCAAAGCTTTATTCTTTTTATATTTGACGATGACCATCGGTTGCGCTCTAACATACTGGCTTGCTGGCATGGATGTGTTCGACGCTATCGCCCACAGTTTTTCAACCGTTTCTATTGGCGGTTTCTCCACTCACGATAAGAGTATGGCGTATTTCAACAGTACGGCGATAATGTTGGTTGCGATATTTTACATGGTTTGTGCGGGTGTTAATTTCGCGCTACATTTTTACGCCTGGCGTCGCATCACTATCAAGGTATACATCGACGATCCAGAAGCCCAGTTTTACCTGAGCTGTTTGCTCGCTGCGACCGTGATAACCTGGCTCACTTTATTCCTCTCTGACACCTACGCGGTTGGTGAGGGTTTGTTGCACGGGGCCTTTCAGGTTGTGTCAATTGCCACAACGACTGGTTTCACTAGTTCAGATTTCTCCAAATGGCCGGTTTTCCTACCCCTGTTGCTATTCCTCATGGCATTTATGGGCGCATGCGCGGGCTCAACTGGGGGCGGTATCAAAGTTGTTCGAGTTCTGTTGATGGTCAAGCAGGGCATGCGTGAATTCAAACAACTCGTTCACCCGCAGGCAATCATTCCGATCAAGCTTGGCAATCGCCCTGTTGGCGATCGCGTGTTGGCCGCAGTATGGGGGTTTTTCGCGCTGTATATGTTTTCTTTTGCCATCATAATGCTGCTATTGCTGGCCACCGGTCTGGACTTTATTACTGCATTTTCGGCTGTCGGCGCCGCGGTTAATAATCTCGGCCCTGGCTTGGGTGATGTGACCGCGCATTACGGTACTATAAATAACCCCGCTAAGTGGTTGCTGTGTTTTGCCATGTTACTCGGCCGTTTGGAGATCTTCACGCTGCTGGTATTGTTTACGCCAATGTTCTGGCGTCGCTGATCGATATTCAAAAAGGTTAGGAAAATTTATAAACCGGTTCCTCTCCCTCGGGTCTTTTCTTAAAACGTTTATATTCCCACTGGTTCTGTTCCGGCAATTTCCGTACACAGGTCTCGATGCTGCGATTCAGACCTTGCAATGAACAGGTGGCATCTTCGTCGTATATGGATTCATCGGCCGGCTCGAAGAAAATATCGAACCCTCCGTGCGGCAAACGTTTGGCATAGGCACACACCACCCGCGCGTTGGTTTTCTTTAGCAAACTTGAGACCAGGGTCATCGTCAGCGCCGGTACGCCGAAATAAGGGGCAAACAATCCGCTTTCCGGCGCCGGCACCTGATCGGGCAGTATGCCAACCACCTCGCCCCGTTGTAGAGCTTTGAGCAGGGCCATGACGCCGCGCCGGTTGGTCGGCGCCAGTTGCGTGCCGTTACGACCACGGGCGCGCAGAATAAGTGCATCGAGCGCCGTGCTTTTAGGTGGTTGATAAAGCGCGGTGAACGCATATCCGTTACCGAGGAACAAACCGAGAACTTCCCAGTTACCGATATGTGGCGCGAGAACAATAACGCCGTGTTGCTGATCGATACTATGTTCTAGCAATTCGCGGCCATGGACGCGTTGAATCAAAGCCATGGTACGCGCCGCAGGCCAGAGCCAGACAGCGCCCATCTCGGTCGTGGTTTTGCCGAACTCCTGCAGACTGCGGCGCGCCAGTGCGGTTCGCTCGGTGGCTGGTAAATGTGGCATACATAGCTGGAGGTTTTTTTCCGTTACCTTGCGGCTACGCGAACGACTGAACCACAGGCAATCGCCGACAAGAACCCCGAGGCGGCGATTAAACCGAAGTGGTAGTTTCGCCAATAATGTTAGCAGCGTAATAATCGACCGATCTTTTAGACTCACATATTCTCCAATCCGCGGGTGAGGCGCCATGTTAGCGCTGGCCATACCCTGTATAATGCGCCGCTGATAAATGAGCTCCAAAGGAACTTGCCGCAATGGCAGCACAAGTCAATGTTAAAACCTTCCAGGGATTGATTTTCTCGCTGCAACAATATTGGTCGCAACACGGCTGTGTCATATTACAACCTTTGGATATGCAGGTCGGTGCGGGCACGTTTCATCCCGCCACTTTTTTACGCGCAATCGGTCCGGAATCCTGGAATGCAGCCTATGTGCAACCGAGCCGCCGACCTACCGATGGTCGTTATGGCGAGAACCCGAACCGCTTTCAACATTATTATCAATTTCAAGTTTTACTCAAGCCCTCGCCTGACGAAATACAAGACTTGTATTTAAGCAGTTTACAAGCCCTGGGCATCGACCCGACGGTGCATGATATTCGCTTTGTCGAAGACAATTGGGAATCGCCGACTCTCGGCGCCTGGGGTTTGGGCTGGGAAGTATGGCTCAACGGCATGGAGATCACCCAGTTCACCTATTTTCAACAAGTCGGCGGCCTCGAGTGCTTCCCGGTGAGCGGCGAAATCACTTACGGGCTGGAGCGCATCGCCATGTATTTGCAAGGCGTCGACAGCGGTTATGATCTGGTTTGGACCGACAGCACCAATGGCCCGGTCAGCTACGGTGATGTATTCCACCAAAATGAAGTGGAGATGTCGCGTTATAATTTCGAGATCGCCGATGTTGAAGCCTTGTTCGCTGCCTTCGATCACCACGAGCGCGAATGCGTGGTGTTGATTGAAGCGGGCTTGGCTCTGCCAGCGTACGAGCAAGTATTACAAGCTTCGCATACGTTTAACCTGCTGGACGCGCGCCATGCCGTTTCAGTGACCGAACGGCAGCGCTACATATTGCGCGTGCGCACTCTTGCCAGGCAGATTGCCGAAACCTATTACGCGAGCCGCGAACAGTTAGGTTTCCCCCTCGCCCCGCCCGAGCTGCGGTCGGCGGAGATTGCTGTTGGAAGTTAACGATCCACTGATTGAACTGGGCACCGAAGAATTGCCGCCAGCGGACTTGCTGGCGCTGTCGGTAG
>JBPCXM010000782.1:0-11053 GCA_051008535.1 Pseudomonadales bacterium
GCCCTGGGAGGGCGAACTGCGCTTTCACGAGGTTCACCTTACCATCCCCGGTAAAATAGATGTTGCTGGCGTCACCATTCCCGGCGCGATGGGCGTAGTGAGCAATGGTTTCAATGAATCCATGGCCTGGGCTCACACGAATTCGACCTCGAATCAATTCATCATCTATAGCCTGGACCTCGTGCCTGGAAATCCAACCCGATATCGCTTCGGTGATGAGGAGCGGGATATGCAGGCAGAAACCTACACCATCGAAGTGCGGCAGGCTGACGGCAGTCTGGTCGAGCAGTCCCGGACGCTCTACAGCAGCCACTACGGACCCATGCTGGATCCGAGTGTCTTCGGCCTGGCTTGGTCCGATACCGCCGCCTATTCAATCTTCGATATCAATGCCGAGAACGACAACCTAGCGGAACCCCATATGCAAAAGGCAATGGCCAATTCCGTCGATGATCTCCAAAAAGTGTTCTCGACCGTGGGGGGTACATCGTCTGTTAACACCATAGCAACCGACCGTCACGGCGAGGTCTTCTATGCCGATGCCACCCTGGTGCCCAATCTAAGTGACGAGGCCGAAGCCGAGTTTCGTGCCCTGGTAGAAGCTCAGGAATTCAGCTTTACACAGTTCTTTTTCAACCAGGGTTTCGTAATGCTGGACGGCAGTGACCCTCTGTTCAGTATCGACGTAGACGACCGTGCAACAGTGCCGGGGGCCATTCCCTTCGCCGAGGCACCGCAACTGACGGGGCGCAGAGACTTTGTGGCTAACTCCAATGACAGTTACTGGCTGAGCAATCCCGCCGAACCGCTGAGCGGCTATTCGCTGCGCTACGGGGATGTAGAGACGCCACGAAGATTGCGTGCCCGCATGGGGCTGACCCAGTTATCGGAGTCCACCCTTTGGGACCGAGCCAGTCTCAAAGACATGATGTTCGAAAATCGATCCTATACCGAGCAACTCTGGCGGGATCTCTTTGTCAGCTACTGTAGCCAGTTTAGCGAGGCAACCAGCAGCGATGGAGAAACGGTCGATATCAGCGCCGCTTGCGCCGTGCTGTCCAGCTGGGATGGGCGCTATAACCTGGAAAGCGTTGGAGCGATAGTCTTCCGCGAGTTACTCAGTAATATCGACTTCTACGGCTTATTTGGTGGCACGTCCTATTTTAGCCGGCCCTTTGACCCACTGGATCCGGTGGCAACACCCAGTGGCCTGAGCAGTGAGGGTGAGGTATTCCTTTTGGGCCAACTGGCCGATGCCGTGCTGCGCTTGCAGCAGGCTGGCATTTCAATCGACGCACCGTTAGGAGATTACCAGTATACACTGCGAGGTGACCAGCGCTTTGCCTTACACGGCGGCCGGTCGGACACCGACGGCGCATTCAACATCGTAGCTTACGCCTTCTTCAACCAAGCGTTCTGGAACAGCACGCTGCTGAGCCGTATGACGCTACCACCCGTGATCAAAAGCAGCTCCGGCCTGACTCAAAACGGTTACCTGAGCAACTTCGGCTCCTCGTTCATCATGGTGGTGGAGTTCACCGACGCAGGGCCTGTGGCGGACGCTATTCTCACCTATTCGCAAAGCGATGATCCGGAATCCCCTTATTTCAGCGACCAGATGCCGCTGTACAGTAGCAAGACCTGGCGGCCGTTACCGTTTACACGCGAGCAGATCGAGGCAGATCCCGCGTTGACGTCTATGACGGTGACTAACTGATGGGAGGGTCGTAAGCTTGGAGCTGTTATTTCAGAGACGTTTGTTTGTTTCTTGCAGCAACAAAGGGCTAGATTTAGGGTTATCGCGAGCGGCCGCTTTGAGATGATAGTATTTGTTCGATCAAAAAAATCGACCGTCTGGTGTTAGGCGGAACTTGTCATTGAATTGCTATCCATGAGGTATATGCAGCAGTATCGACGAAGCACAGGAGCCTTTACCCCTAGAAGCAGAATATATCTGCCTTAGCAGTTATTTCTACACCTCTAGGGTTGATACCCTCACTGTGTCCTAATCACCTGCGTTGAGCGAGGCAATCATGGCCGAATCATAGCAATCGAAATAGTTAAAACGCGGGACCCACGGCTCGCCAACACCACCGCGGATTCGTTAAAATATACTAAGGAGTTAGCAATATGCAACTACGAGTCATCGATACATCACATCACATATCTCCTTCCTCGCAGACGGGTATGGGTGCGATCCCGTACAATGGTGGCACGGCATTTCGCGTCTGGGCGCCTAATGCGGAACGGGTTTCTGTGGCGGGCGTATTCAATACTTGGAGTTCAAGTGCGACACCATTGGCCAATGAGGGTAACGGGTACTGGTCGGGCGATGTTGCCGGAGCCGAACCCGGCGATCAGTATAAGTTTGTCGTGTTCAGGGATTCACAAGCGCTGTGGCGTAACGATCCCTACGCCAAAGACGTCACCAGCTCCGTCGGCAACTCGGTCATTCAGGCTGCGAATTTTGATTGGGGGTTATCGCGCTTCGTCATGCCGCCGTGGAACGAGCTGGTCATCTACGAATTGCATATCGGCACCTTCAACGATCAGCCCGGCGGCCCGCCGGGTAATCTCGACCGCGCGATTCAGAGGCTTCCTTATTTACGCGATCTGGGCATCAATACCATTCAGGTCATGCCGCCGATGGAGTTCGCCGGCGGGTTTTCCTGGGGCTACAACCCGGCGCACCTCTTTGCCATTGAAGAGGACTATGGCGGTCCCAGAGCGCTGAAAAAACTCATCAAGACCGCGCATGAGCTCGGTATCGCCGTCATCTTCGACGTGGTCTACAACCACCTTGGCCCCAGCGATCTGGATCTATGGCAGTTTGACGGTTGGAGCGAAAATGGCAAGGGCGGTATCTACTTCTACAACGACTGGCGTTCCACCACACCGTGGGGCGACACACGCCCAGATTACAGTCGCGGCGAAGTGCGCCAATATCTGCGCGACAATGCGTTAATGTGGCTGGAAGAGTATCAAGCGGATGGCTTGCGTTGGGACGCCACCGCGTACATTCGCAATGTCCACGGCAATAACAACGACCCCGCTCACGATATTCCCGAGGGCTGGGGCTTACTGCGGTGGATTCATCGTGAGATCAATATTCGCCAGCCCTGGAAGATCAGCATCGCCGAGGACCTGCGTGACAATGCCTGGATCACCAAGGAGTTCGGGGCGGGCGGCGCCGGCTTCGATGCCCAATGGGACAGTCATTTTGTGCACCCTATCCGGGAAGCGATCATTGCGCCTGATGATCATGCGCGCAACATGTACGCGGTGCGCGATGCCATCTATCACCGGTATAACCCGGACGCCTTTGAGCGCATCATCTATACCGAATCGCACGATGAGGTCGCCAACGGCAAGGCGCGCGTGCCCGAAGAGATTTGGCATGGTAATGCCGCAAGCTGGTACGCCAAAAAGCGTTCAACATTGGGCGCGGCACTGGTATTTACTGCACCCGGTATCCCAATGATTTTTCAGGGTCAGGAATTTTTGGAGGATGAGTGGTTTCACGATCAAGACCCGATCGATTGGTCAAAACAGCAAACCTACCGCGGCATTTGGCAAATGTACCGGGATCTCATCCGTTTGCGCCGCAACTGGTATGACAATGCTCGTGGCCTCCGTGGACAACACGTGCATGTGCACCACGTCAACAACAATGACAAGGTCATCGCGTTTCATCGTTGGGCGCACAGCGGGCCAGGGGACAGCGTGGTCGTCGTGATGAACATGGCCAATCGCGGGTATTCCAGCTACAAGATCGGTTTTCCGCGCACAGGGCTTTGGAAGGTGCGCTTTAACAGCGATTGGAACGGTTACGATACGGCCTTCGGTAATCATTCTAGTGACGATACTATCGCCGATTCAGAACCTCAGGATACTATGCCTTTTAGCGGGAACATCGGTATCGGGCCCTATAGTGCCCTGATACTTTCGCAGGATGCGTGATGCGCTCTTCCCGAATGACGGCACCTATGCGAAAACCATCATTGACATCAGACACTGTCGTTCAGATCGAGTGTCAGATAGCACAATAGCACAACTTATTCATCAAGATCTGGAGAAGTATCAGCGATCACCCAACCTTTCTCCCATTCATAGTGTTTCCAATTGTTGATGGCGTATGGATTATCGCTTTTTCTTTTTCCTTCAACTCGATCATCCCAGCCGAAATCCAAAATCGTATAATCATCTTCAGCGATAGTATCTCGACGTAGTTTCTTCATTCCGTGCCAGCTCCTTCCGATATGGTCGAGAACGGGTGAGAGTATCTGTATTGAGTCGCGAAGGGCCTGTCGCTACCGCAAAGATCGAAAGCCAGCTTACTCCGGTGATAGCCGCCGCTCAAGTGACTCGTTGAACGAGGTTGTGAACTGGTAGAATCGGCCACAACCGGTCATACGAAAGATTTAGCCCATGATTCGATTGATCCAAATTCGATAGACAACAACCGCCTAGATGCTGACGATCGGCTGAATGCAAGATATAGCATGCGACTGGCGCCAGTTCGCTGTAAGCGGTCGTTCAACGAGTTTAAGAAGGCTGCTGCTCATGACGCGCCTGCACGGCCAACTCCTCCACGAAAGCATAAAGATTATCCATTTTCCAAAGCACACTCGACTTATTTTCTCTCCCGGATGAAAAAGTCCTAGTGTTTTGATGGAAAAATCCTAACGCTCGTTTCGAATCTCTTGCTATTTTGGCAAAATCATTGGTGGTGCACAAATGCGGTCGCCGCCTAACGTCATCCTTTTTGAGTATGGAAGAATGCTATGAACCTTAGAAACTACGTATCACTTTTAACAGCAATTGTCCTATTGAATTTTGGTATCTCAGCGGCGGCGCAGATGAGGCCTGAATGTAGTGCAGATCCTACCAAACCCGGAGCCTGCTTTTTTCCTCTTCCGGAAGACAGTGATGCCTTTACAGCCTGTGAAGACGGCATCATTATCTGGGGTCCCAATACAGAACCAGAAAGAGCGTTTGGCCGGCTCAATCCAAATGGAACCCTAGCCGTGCATTTGTTTGATGGTACGAGAGGTGCTGGCGCTTGTCGTAGTAGCGACTTTGGTTCAGGTATCTGTGGCACCCCAGCGGAGCCCGGTATAGGCGTTTTTTTCGGCGACACTAGCCTTCAGGTAAACGGCTTTGTTATGCCAGATGGCTCCGCAAGCTGTCCATTCAAGCTTACATCGAAGGGTATGTTATTTAGAGATATTGGAAATGGGTTAGAATCGGCTGAGATCGACGCCGTGTTACATTTTGTCAAAGACAAGGCAAGCGAAACTGGTTGTCGAATACAACAGTGCCGGATCTTTGCGCCCAATGGCAGTTAATAGCTGAAGTTGAAACTCTACGCGCCAGTAAACATTGAATCCCGCTGAAAAAGCGGGGGGGTCTGCCCGCTTGTAAGAAAATTTCGAAAGGTCTGCTTCGAGTCGCGTACCGTCGATCGCCATTCTATCACCCGCACGACGTGTTATAGGCGCGAAGAGTCATTCCCATGAATACAGCCGGAGAAAACTGCTGATCGGCAGAATCCGCCTGGTCTCGGTCGGTTAACTGTTTTCAAAATAATTTCTGTCGTATTGCAGGCCCCTTCTTTTATGCCGATTAAGGTTATCGAACTAAACCTTTCTTAACCCGTACAGCGATAGATGTTAATTGCAATAAAAGCCGTATCAACATCGATTATCATTCCACTAACACGTTGCCATAGCGTTGCCTTAAAAATTATGAAAAATTCCACTGGCTTGTTTGATTGCTATCAAAGATTGTCATGCTTGACTATAAGTATAATCAATGTTGTTGAGATGGTTTTTGATCGTATTTGTGTAACTGAGCAGCATCAGGTTGTCAGCCGCATTGTCTTCAAGTAATGAGAAGGGTGTGACTAGGCGATCCAACAATTTATAGGTACTCAGCATGCGCGGCAATATTCTACTATCCTCTGTTCTACTGTCATTGCTGCTTGTTTGTGGTTGCGGGAATGGCTCTGGTTCTGATCGAATTAATGATGTTGCCGAAATTCCTAGTGAAGTTGTTGATCCACCATCCCCTGGTGAAGTTGTTGTTCCTCCTGGCGATACTGGTAGTGCTGAGATCGGGCTCTTGCTCGATTCTGCCGTATATGGCGTAACCTATGAGACCCCAACGCATCACGGAGTGACAGGACTTGACGGTAGCTTTCAATACGAGGAAGGCGAAACCGTTCAATTCATGATAGGCGACACTTTGCTTGGTGAAGTGATCGGTCAAGAACAAATTACACCGTTTGACTTGGCCGGTTCGGCAATAATCACGGGGACGCCAAGCATCACCGAAGCGCTTGAAAATAAGTACGATCCCTTCCACACTGTGATCAACATAGCGACGCTTCTGCAGAGCCTCGACCATGACGCCGATCCGGAGAATGGGATCGAGATCAGGCCAGCCGTAGCCGCTCTTTTCGAAGGGGCAAGCCTCGATCTGAGACAGGAGTGGGAGACATTTCGGAACGAACCAACGCTGCGCCATGTGCTTGGGCAAGCAAACACTCAGATCCTGTTCATCGAGGCTCACGGGCTGGTGAATCCGGCACCTGCGCTGCAGCATCTTTACGAGGCCTTGGGTATCGACGCCCGGACACACGCAAAAAACCTTGAGCAAAGGGACGATGACGGAGATGGCACGCTGGACAGCGTCGAGAGTTGGCAATACGACGCCGACGGCAACGTAACGCGATCGGAGTGGGACGAAGAAGTTGACGGTATACTGGACCGAGTCTCATCTTTCCAATACGAAGCCCACGGCAACCAGATGCGGGAAGAAACAATGTCGGCTCGCGATGGCCTACATGAGGTATTAAGCTGGCAATACGACCCAAGCGGTAGGCCTACGCGGATTGAGTGGGACGAGGATGGGGACGGTACGCCGGATTATATCGAGAGTCGCGACTACGATGCCAACGGAAACCAGACTCGCTGGGTGCTGGATGACGACGGTGACGGCACACCGGAATTTACTGCTAGTAGCCAGTACCAGTACGATGGGAGTGGCAATGTAACGCGGGAGGATGCCGACGACGACGGCGACGGCACGACCGACCGAACCACGAGTTATCAATATGACGCCCATGATAACCTCACGCGCTTGGAAGAGAAATTCGAACCGGACGATGGCACCTCGCACATCGAAGAATGGCATTACGAGTACGACGCCAGTGGCAATATGACACGCAAGGAACGGTATCCTGGCCTGCCCAATGGCTCTCCGTTTTCATTAGAAAGTTGGCAATACGACGCCGACGGAAAAGTGACGCGATTCGAGCATGAGGGCTTTGGTTCCATTACTATCGTTACTTCGCAGTACGATGCCGACGACAATCTCACGCGCGAAGAAAGACAACGGCTGTCTTACGACGTTGTTGGTGTATTGATTCGAACTAACACTGCTGTTGACACTGAAAACGAAGCGGGGTGGGAAACACGGTGGGAGTGGGACGACGACGCTGACGGCACGCCGGACAAAATCACAATTTTCCAGGAAGACGTCCACGGCAACCTAATAAGCGAGGAAGAAGATTTTGACGGCGACGGCACGCCAGATGAGATTAGCATTACACAGTATGATTACCAGCACGACGCCGATGGTAACCTGACCCACGAGGCGCGCGATGAAGGTGGTGACGGCACTGTGGACGAAATCGTGAGTTACGAATACGAGGCCACTGGCTGGGGTCATATCTTTGACTCTACGGCACCGCTAGATCCTAGAGTATTTTAGCTCCCGTGACTGCGCAAACGATGGTATCTGCACGAGGGTCAGCGATATCTGTGTGGCTTTTGAAAAATAACGAGATTGTGGAGCCGAGCGTTAGAATTTTTCCGCAAAACACCATGGCTCTTTCGTACTAGTAGATATACTTGAACTTCACGTTCGAAGGTCAGAAATGGATTTCTTTTCTGCCTGTCGCGACTCGGTTACCTGAATGACTGCACCTAGGCGGTTCCTGCCCCTCAGGTTTCGCGGTAGATGCTCGCCAAGCGAATTTTACGAGAGTCGCTTGTAAGTCGACAGCACACAGAGTTCTCTCCCATTCCAATCCGGCTCCAACAGATTGTTCACCTGCCTGTCGATTCATCGATACTCACGTCGCAGCGATCGACTCGAACGGCCAATGCCGAAACCACTCGCGCGCTTGTCGGTATCGAAATGATTCCAAGTAGCCGGTTCATTACATTAATACCTCTTGGGAAGCTGTGAGCCCGCATCGGGACCACCGTAGGACTTGGGTGATTAAGAAGTGGTCAGAGTTAAAGACTGTACGAGTTCCTACCCGACTGAACACTGCATCCCTTTGGCGACATCCTCAAAATCATCGCTGCCATCGAAGATTCCGCGGTGACTATCAAGATCCTCGCTCATTTGGGTCTAACTACCTGAGCGCCGCCACGGTATCTTGGTCTCATCGAAATAGCCTGATTCTTTACTATGTTTCTTGAATCTGTCCGCATCAGCCTCCTCCGCGAATCCCCTCTTTGACCCTCATCGCTTGAAATGCTGCAAGGATCGAAAACGTTGATGAGCCGTCCACTTTGAGAGCCAAAAATCTCGACTTCTGGCCCATAACCTTTGTGATTGACACCTCTGTGGTCTTTAGCTATCTTCGCTGTTTAATAAAAAGGGCGTTTATTCACTATTCACATAGTGAGGAATTGAATGAAAACAACTATCGTACGCTTAGGTACAGCTGCGCTTGCATCGGTGATGCTGAGCGTTACAACAGAAACAGAAGCTGCTGCACTTTTCATCAGTAACCTATTCGAGCCAACCTTCTCGGACGGTCGAATCGAGACAGTTCAAACAGATGGAACTGGTCGGAGGGTGCTGAGAGAAGTTGGTGGGGGGTTGCGGGGCCTCGCAATCGACGTTGCTGGCGGTGACCTTTTTTGGTCAGATGTCAACACAGACCGTATCGAGCTGGTACGACTGGATAATCCTAGTGTCATCCCTACTGGAATAATTACTAGTGGATTGCAATTTGCGATCGATCTTGAAGTATCGGCTTCGGCAGAAAAATTGTTTTGGGCTGACCAGAGTCTAGGTGAGATAGCGATATCAAATCTCAACGGAAGTAATCAGACAGTTTTGTTCTCTGCTGCTTCTACGAGCGCAATAGGAGTGGACGACGTTAACGGAAAAATATATTCGGAAGACCGTTCTACCGCTGCCTTAGGCTCAATTGTAAAGTTCAATTTCGATGGCTCTGGCTTCGAGACTGTGATCACTAATGTTCCCACGGCTAATGCTATAGCAATCGACCCGATCCGTGAATATGTGTTCTGGACGTCTTCGGCGGGTTTATCAGAGGGTAATGGTGGCGTATATCGAGTGAACTTCGACGGCACCGATTTTCGAGAAATCTTTGTGATGGGCTCGAATCTTGACACAGGTGGAATTGCACTCGATCTCGCCAAAGAGTACGTATATTGGGGACAGGAAACGGCGAATAACCGGAGCGATATCTACCGAATGAAGCTCGACGGCAGCTCACCGGAAGTCGTTTCCACCGGCTACGGAAACATTAGCGATATGGTCCTTGTCTCCGAATTCCCGACCATAGTGGTTTCCATCGATATCAAGCCAGGCAGACGTATGAATAAGATCAATCCAAAGTCCAGGGGCGGTATCTGGGTAGCGGTGCTATCCGGTAGTGAATTTGATCCGCTACAGATTGACATCCCGACGGTACGCTTTGGTCCTGATGAAGCCAAGGCAATTCGTTACCGTGTAAAGGATATCAATCGCGATGGACTGGGTGACCTCCTACTACGCTTCAAGATTCGTAAGACGGGAATCGCCTGTGGAGACAGCGAAGCGACGCTGACGGGTGAGACCTTTGGGGGTCAGAGTATCACTGGAACTGACTCCTTAAAGACCGTGGGTTGCAAGAGAAAGCATCTTCGAGACCACGATGAGCACGGTGATTGAGATGATCGATAGGCTTACGAGGATGATAAACGCAACCACGACGAGAATTACGATCGAAAGCGTCACGACGATGATAACCGTGACCACCGCGAAAGGGATTAGCGCGACTCAAGGAAGATAGGAATTGCAATTCTTGTATGGCGGCCTTCGGTTTGAAGATGTCGCCAAAGGGGTGCAATGTTCAGTCGGGTAGGAACTCGTACAGTCTTTAACTCTGACCGCTTCTTAATCACCCAAGTCCTACGGTGGTCCTGATGCGTGCTCACAGCTTCTCAAGATTATGGTCTACCTTCACCTTGGTTGCGAAGTAGCTCAAGATTTCTAAAACAGACATTGACCTGCCTCAGGTGAAGGGCTGGTGTTGGCCAACCAGAGCCAGTCAATATAACATTTCAATCAAAACCTGAACGGCTCTTCCTAGGCGGCTGTTGTCTATCGAGTTTGGATCAATCGAATCATAGGCCACATTATTCGTATGACCGGTTGTGGCCGTTCGCGTCGAGAATTTTGGCCTCAATCGCTAGGATCGACCGACTCGTCATGGATCATATTGCTGACAGACAGCCCGATTGTTCATGATTGACGTGAACAACTCTAAGACGTCAATGGGCTGAATCCGTTACCATTGCCCAATGACACGACTGGTTCTCATAAAACACTCGATGCCAGAGATCTTTCCTTCGCGCTCGGCAAGCGAATGGGAACTATCCACAGAGGGCAAATCACGATGTGCTTGGTTGGCCGATGAACTTGCAGGATTAGGTGTTTCCGTCCTCTATTCGAGTACAGAAACCAAAGCGCAACAAACGGCTGGTATCGTGAGCCAACGACTGAGGATCGACACAACGGTTGTCGAAGACCTGCATGAAAATGATCGTACTGAGTTTCCCTATATCAACGACGAGGACGAGTGGAAACGGCGTTTTAGGGAGTTCTTCGCACAACCAACACAACGACTGATCGGCAAAGAATCTGCAAATGAAGCTCTTGCGCGATTTTCCCAAGCGGTGATTCGGATCGTCGATCATCATCCAGACAAAATTATAGGCGTGGTTGCTCACGGTACCGT
>JBPCXM010000783.1:0-5045 GCA_051008535.1 Pseudomonadales bacterium
CTGTGTCGGTTTCGCGCAGAATAAACACAAATTCTTCGCCGCCCCAACGCGCAAACATATCCGTTGCACGTACATTTTTGATTAAGGTAGCCGCCACCTCGCACAATACGAAGTCACCGCAAGCGTGGCCGAACTCGTCGTTAAACATTTTGAAATGGTCTATGTCGGCGACGATAAGCGCAAATGTCTTACCGCTACGCCGCGACCAGGCGATCTCATTCTCGGCGTGTTCCAGAAACGCACGTCGATTTGCGACCTGAGTTAAAAGATCGATATGCGCCACGCGCTCCAATTGCTGATTCGCTGCCCGCAGCTCTTCCGTGCGCTGATCAACGCTGTGTTCAAGGTTTTTTTGCAAATCGGCAAGCTCAATGGTACGCGTTTGCAAGGTTTTCACCAGCCGCGTGATGCGGTCACCCAGCGCTACCGGCATAGATAACATAAACACGGCAAAGCCTAGGGGCAACAGCGCCGGAAGACCCATCAAGCGCAAATCGCTGACAAGATCGAACAGAGCCATCACAGCAAAAAACAGAACTCCCGCCAAGGTTTTGCGTGCATCCGTATTGCCCAGCCAAGCTTGGCTGATCACCAGAGTCATCAAACCAAGTACGGCAGGCAACGCATACACTTGCCAACCGGGTAGCAAGATGAAGTTGATGGTAAGGCCCGGCACAACCACAACAAGCACGGCGAGTACAATGAATGAATATTGATACCAACGCACGCCACGCCATAGCTTGACCGCCATAAGTCGTGCGGCAAATTCAATGGCAATTGGCGGGAGCAAGAAAATAGTGCCAAACTCAATCTTTTTCAGTACGACGAAATCTATCGGCAGGGTAAATCGCCACTGGCTGATTATAAAACTGTATAACGCAACTGTGATGGCAAACACGCCGAACCAAAGCATTTCCGTCAGCGCACGGTGACGCGTATAGATGTAACAGTGATAGCAACCAAGCACCAGATACACGGCGCTTAGCACCAACACCAGCAACTGCGAGTAAAAGAACTGATTCGTTAGCTGCTCGACCGCACCAAGCAAAAAGGGCCCATCGTAAGGTCCTCCCTCAAAAGCTTGCCCGGCCTGCTTGGAACGCCAAACCCGCAAGGCCAAGACCAGTTTGCCATGCTCGTCGATTGCCGACCTAGGGATGCGAAATGTACCGAACTCGTCGTAATGAATCTCAGCATTGGGAGGCACACCTCCCATGGCGCCCACCAACTGTCCACCAGCGTACAGTTCGTACGCGCTTTGTATTTTCCCCAAAGTGACGGCGAGCCGGTGCAGAACCTCCACGCTTGCAGTTTCGTTGGCACAATCCGTCGGGCACAGCTTGAGTGACAAACGATACCAGGCGAAACCGTTATATCCCTTATAGCCTTGCAACCCCCAATCCTGTGGCACCTGCAAGCTGTTCCAGCTACTGTCGTTAAATTGTGGCTGTGCCCAGCTTGGGTCATCGCCGATATGAAACTTCCATTCGCCAGCAATATCGACCGGTTTCTGCAGCGCAGAAAGGTCTATGTTTTTCCCAAAGCAAGGACCGGTCAGTAGCAGGAGCAACAACAAAGGGCAAGAGCGCAGCAAGCGACGTGAGTTGCGCCACCGGGACATTTTTGGGTAGACGAACCACCACGGCGGCGAAGCCATTTTTATGCCTATGAATGTTCGCTGCATAAATTTTGAACGGCTATTGATGTCGCTCTGGTTTGAGCTTAGCCCATTGAGTGTAGATTATGGATCAGTACATCGCCAATATTTGCGTCAAAATTCTGACAACAAATCGGTAGGGCGGTCGATTTATAGGCTATTTCCATGTATCCCAGCTGCTGCGCAATCCAGCTACATGGACGTGGCGAGGGAAAGATTACGGGGCAAGACGGTATCCAGCAACTACGCAATTTCGGTGCCGACGATAACACTGGCGGCACGCGACTGCTGACTGCCGTGCTTGCTGCAGGCTACGGCATTACGACCCGCAGCCTTGCCATGATAAAGCGCATCGTCTGCTTCCTCCATGCATTCCTCTATTGTCATCCATGTCTGGTATTCACTGACTCCAAACGTCATCGTTACCCCCAGCTCCATCCCACCGTAGGCGTAACGCGTTTGCTCGATGAGCAAGCGACACTTCTCCGCCAAATCGACTGCGCCATCTGCGTCGGTTTCGCGCAAAATAAACACGAATTCCTCGCCACCCCAGCGCGCAAACATATCCGTTGCTCGCACATTTTTAGCCAGGGTCGCCGCCACTTCGCTCAACACAAAGTCGCCGCATGCATGGCCAAACTCGTCGTTAAACATTTTAAAATGGTCTATATCGGCAACGATAAGCGCAAACGCTCGGCCGCTACGGTGTGCCCAGGCAATTTCTCCTTCGGCGTGTTCCAGAAACGCACGTCGATTTGCAACTTGGGTTAAAAGATCAATGTATGCAACGTGCTCCAGTTGTTGATTCGCTGCACGCAACTCTTCCGTGCGCTCGTCAACACTTTGTTCCAAATTCCTTTGCATTTCAGCAAGCTCAATGGTGCGTGTTTGCAGTTTTTTCACCAGCCGCGTGATACGGTCGCCCAAAGGCAAGGGCATCGATAATACAAATATGGCAAAGCCTATCGGTAACACGGCAGGTATGTTTACCAGCCGCAGATCAGCGGCAATATCAATCAAAGCCGTCGCAGCAAGAATCACGCCGCCAAGCAACACTTTACGCGCGTCGGTATTACCCAGCCAGGCTTGCCAGGCAACCATCGCGATCAGACCGCAAATAGCCGGCAACATCCACACTTGCCATATAGTTAACAACTGGAAGTTAATGGCAAGACCCGGCACGACCAACACGATCACGGCAAACACAATAAACGAATACTGATAGCAGCGCGCGCTACGCCAGACTTTGACCTCCATAAGCCGTACTGCAAATTCGAAGGCTATCGGCAAGATCAGGAAGATGATGACATACTCGATTTTTTTTAACATTGCAAAATCAACCGGCAGCGTATGGCGCCACTGGCTGGTCATAAAGCTGTATAACGAGACTGCAATCGCCAACACACCGAACCACAGCATTTCAGTGAACCCGCGGTAGCGCGTATACAAGTAGCAATGATAAAAACCGAGTACCAGGTAAACGGCGCTGAGCACTAGCGCGAGCAATTGTGAAAGCAAAAATTGACTCGCTAATTCATCGCCTGCGCCAATTAGAAATGGTCCACCATGCGGCCCGCCCTCCCACACACGCCCGGCTTTATCCGAACACCAAACCCGCATCGCGAGCACGAGCACGCCCTGCTCATCGATTGCAGACCGAGGAATGCGAAACGTGCCGAACTCGTCGTAGCTAATCTCGGCGTTGGGCGGCACGCCGCCTATTGCACCTACGAACTGTCCTCCGGCATACAATTCATAGGCACTTTGCACCTTTCCAAGGGTGACGGCGAGCCGGTTCAGAACATCAGCACTTAAAGCTTCTTCGCTGCACTCAGTTGTGCATAATTTTAGCGACAAGCGATACCAGGCAAAACCGTTATGGCCTTTAAAACCCTGCAGCCCCCAATCCTGCGGCACATGCAAATTGGTCCAACTACTGTCGTCAAACTGAGGTTGAGACCAGCGTGAGTCATCGCCGATGTGAAATTTCCACTCGCCGGCAATGCTGACCGCTTTCTCAAGCGCGGCGGTCTCGATGTTTTGGACAAGACAAGCAGCGGGTAACGCGATGATCAATGACAGGAAAAAAACAAGGAACTGCAGATAACGATCTACCGTACGCCAAAAACAAATCGTTAGAAGCCAGTACGTTGAGGCGGTAACTGTGATGCCTTTAGTTTTACTTTGCATAGTTTTCGAGCGGCTTTAAGCGCCGCGCCGAGGCTTGCGTAGGCCCAGTGTATATTCTAGCTCACCATACCATCAATATATGCTATTGAATAAAGGTAGAACTTGCGCGCTCCGCGCTAGAATTGCGACAAATCGGCAGGACAGCCGATTTATAGGCTACGTCCATGCAGCCTACCTGCTAGCGCAGGCCAGCTAAAGCTGTTCCAGTTTGCTCCAGGCAAACTGGTGCACAGCCGAAGGCTGCCCGTTAGGGGAAGCCACAGTGACGTGGCGAGTGACAAACTGAACGTTTGCCGGGGAACATATTCCGCTTTGCCGCCTCAAACGATGAACGATGTAAGCGGAAAAAACACAATGCAAATTTTTCGGCTTTGTACACTTTTGCTGTTCGGCGCAATTTGTGTATCTGCCGCTGCGGCAGAACTGTCGCTCGTCAGCACGGAGAAACAAACGGGATTGCTGGAACTCTACTCCTCCGAAGGTTGCAGCAGCTGTCCCCCGGCCGACAAATGGCTGTCAACTTTCAAGGATAAGCCGCAACTGTGGCAAGACGTCATACCGGTTGCCTTCCACGTGGATTATTGGGATGACATCGGCTGGAAAGACCGCTTTGCGTCACGCGAATACACGCGCCGCCAGCACCGTTATAACCGGGAAAAGTCAACAAAGGCAGTATATACCCCCGGATTTTTGTATAACGGCAGAGAGTGGCGGCAATGGTTTGAGAGCCGTCAACTGAATTTTCCCGCTGCAAAAAACACAGGCGTGCTGCAAGCCGATATTAGCGAGGGCGACATTCAGATAAGCTTTATACCCACGGAAAAAATCGAAGGCCCCGTCGTTATCAACGTCGCGCTGTTGGGTTTCGATCTCGCGACTCCAGTTAAGGCTGGCGAAAATCGTGGCCGCGAATTGCACCACGATTTTGTCGTGCTAGCGCTTGAGCAGACCGAGTTATCCGGCGCCAACAATATTTATACTGGCTCGACCAAAGTACCGGAATCCAATATCAATGCGCCACGTTTAGGCATAGCGATTTGGGTCAGTGGCGCCAATCGACAACGCCCTTTGCAAGCGGTGGGTGGCTGGTTGAGCAGCGAATTGTGAACGGGTAATTACTTCGCATAGCAAAATATAGTTACAATTCGTCCTCGCGCAGGGTGCTGCATAAAGTTGTTAGCACAGGCCCGCAATCCAC
>JBPCXM010000784.1:0-26085 GCA_051008535.1 Pseudomonadales bacterium
GTGATTCGATACACGGCACGTTTAAGGGCACCATCCGGGTTGACGAAGAGCGTGGTTCATTCGTCGCCAACGGCAACGAGATCAAGGTTATCCATGCCAATGCGCCCGATCAAATTGATTACACCGAATACGGCATCAACAATGCGATTATCATAGACAACACCGGTATTTGGCGTGACGAAGAGGGTCTGGGCTTGCATTTGAAGGCCAAGGGCGTCAAAAGCGTCCTGCTGACCGCGCCCGGCAAGGGCAACCTGAAAAACATTGTATTTGGCATTAACAACAATGAATTGACAGCGGCCGATCGCATTGTGTCGGCCGCATCGTGCACCACCAACGCGATCGTGCCACCGCTAAAAGCGCTGGATGAGGAGTTCGGCGTCGACCACGGCCATGTCGAAACCGTGCACGCCTACACGAATGATCAAAACCTGATCGATAACTACCATAAGGGCAACCGCCGTGGCCGCAGTGCGCCGTTGAACATGGTGTTGACCGAGACGGGCGCGGTTAAAGCGGTCGCCAAGGTGTTGCCTTCCATGAAGGGTAAATTGACCGGCAACGCCATACGCGTGCCGACACCGGATGTGTCGATGGCGATTTTGAATTTAACCCTTGGCCGGGAAACCAGCGTCACCGAGGTCAATGAATATATGCGGCGCATTGCTTTGCATTCGGACTTGCGCGATCAAATAGATTACACCGCATCGCCGGAAGTAGTGTCTTGCGACTTTGTCGGCTCGCGTCACGCCTGCATCTTCGATGCGCAGGCAACCATAGTCAACGGCAAAAATGTGGTTGTGTATTATTGGTACGACAACGAGTTTGGTTACGCCTGCCAGGTGCACCGCGTGCTGGAGCAAATGGCCGGTGTGCATTACGCAGTTTACCCTAACGCTTGATTTTTGGGGCTCGAGTTCAAGGGCAATATAGCGTTTCGCTGTAAGGCCTATTATACTTGCCCGGTTTATTTGGGTCGTGAGTTAGCGGGTGGCCCAAAGGCCAAGAGTGTTTTTACAACTACCAAATCGTCTGTGTGAAAGTGTTACTTCTTTCATAACCTTACATATTGCCCATCCGGAGCGGGTTAAGGCACTTCTCTATATGATTAAAATCAAACGCGGTCTTGATCTTCCCATAGCGGGACAGCCTGAACAGAAAATTCAAGCCGGACCGCCCCTGCGTTCAGTTGCCCTGGTGGGTTACGACTACGTGGGTATGAAACCCACGATGCTGGTTGCAGAAGGTGACCTGGTGCGCACCGGTCAGCCGCTGTTTACCGATAAAAAAACTGCCGGAGTGCAATATACGGCACCGGCCAGCGGCATCGTGAGCGCAATAAATCGCGGCGCCAAACGTGTTTTCGAATCGTTGGTGATCGAGCTACAGGAAGATAACCCACTCACGTTTGCTACTTACGATGCCGGGCAACTCGACGGGCTGAGCGCCGACCAGGTAAAGGAAAACTTGATCAACAGCGGCTTGTGGACGGCATTGCGCACGCGCCCGCTAAGCAAGGTGCCGGCGCCGGATAGCCAACCACACTCTATTTTTGTGACTGCTATTGACACCAATCCATTGGCAGGTGACCCCTCTGTCGTGATCGCGGAGCACGAGCAAGTCTTCGCCAACGGCGTTAAGCTGCTGACGAAGCTGACCGAGGGCAAGGTTTTTGTAGCGGTCGCGGCTGATAGCAAAGTGCCTGCGGTGCAACACGAACGTGTAAATACCGAAGGGTTTGCTGGCCCTCATCCGGCTGGTTTGGCGGGTACCCATATCCACCATCTGGATCCGGTCAACTCAGAAAAAGCGGTATGGAACATTGGTTATCAGGATGTCATTGCACTCGGCAAACTATTTACCACTGGCCAGCTTTACACCGAGCGCGTAGTGTCTCTCGCCGGTCCTATGGTGGAGCAGCCACGCTTGTTACGCACGCGGTTGGGTGCCAATATTGACGAACTCTGCGCCGGCCAATTAAAGGCGGGTGAACACCGGGCTATCTCCGGTTCGGTACTGGCCGGTCGCAAAGTTGCGGGCGCCGTCATCTATTTGGGACGTTATGCCAACCAGGTCTCCGTCATTGCCGAAGGCCGCGAGCGCGAGTTTATGGGTTGGTTGTCGCCAGGCGCCAACAAACATTCGGCGCTGCCTATTTATTTGTCACGCTGGTTCGGTGGCCGCAAAAAATTCAACATGACCTCGACCACCAACGGCAGCATGCGCGCCATGGTGCCGGTGGGCAACTATGAACAAGTGATGCCACTGGATATTTTACCAACCCCCTTATTGCGGGCCCTTATTGTTGGCGATCTGGAAACGGCGCAAAACCTCGGGGCGTTGGAACTCGACGAAGAAGATCTCGGCCTGTGCACCTACGTGTGCGTAGGGAAATATGAATACGGCACTATTTTACGGGACAATCTCACTCGAATAGAGAAAGAGGGATAGGTAGTAATGAAACCAATCAGAAACTTTTTCGACTCGATTGAGCCGCACTTTGAAAAAGGCGGTAAGTACGAGAAATGGTTCGCCGTGTACGAAGTGTTCGATACGTTTTTCTTCTCACCCTCCAGTGTCACTAAAACCTCTTCACATGTGCGCGATGGCATCGACCTGAAACGGGTGATGATCACCGTTTGGTTGGCCACCTTTCCAGTCATGTTCTTCGGCATGTATAACCTTGGTTTACAAGCCAATACCGCCATGCTCAGCATGGGTGTTAGTGAAGCGCCGGGCTGGCATGGTTGGATTATCGGCCTATTGGCGGGTTACGACCCCAACAACTGGTGGGACTGCTTGTGGCACGGCGCCGCGTATTTCGTGCCCATTTATGTCGTCACGTTTTTAGTCGGAATAGCTTGGGAAATCTTATTTGCGATGAAGCGTGGCCACGAAGTCAACGAAGGCTTCTTCGTCACCTCTGTGTTGTTCGCTTTGATCGTGCCGCCGAACGTACCGCTTTGGCAGGTCGCGCTGGGTATCAGTTTTGGCGTGGTGATTGGTAAGGAAGTGTTTGGTGGTACCGGCAAGAATTTTTTAAACCCGGCGCTAACTGGCCGCGCATTCCTGTTTTTTGCCTATCCTGCGCAGTTGTCTGGCGATGCCGTCTGGACCGCTGTGGACGGTTTCAGCGGTGCGACAGCCTTGGGCCAAGCCGCGGAGGGAGGGGTGGAGGCGATGAAGCATGCGTCGGGCGAATTGATTACTTTTAGCGACGCGTTTATCGGCACCATGCAGGGCAGCATCGGCGAGACATCGACCCTGGCGATATTGATCGGTGCGGCAATATTGCTACTTACCCGCATCGCCTCGTGGCGCATCATGGCGGGTGTGATGGTTGGCATGATCGCGACATCGCTACTGTTTAACACCGTAGATTCCAGCACCAATCCTATGTTCGCGTTACCATGGCATTGGCATTTCGTGCTGGGTGGTTTTGCGTTTGGTACCGTCTTTATGGCGACTGATCCGGTGTCGGCCGCAATGACCGATACCGGCAAGTGGGTGTTCGGTATTTTAATTGGTCTGATGGTCATGCTGATTCGAGTCGTCAACCCTGCCTACCCGGAGGGTATGATGCTGGCGATTCTGTTTGCCAATCTTTGCGCACCGCTGATTGACCACTTCGTGGTGCAAGCTAATATTCGACGGAGGGCCGCGCGCTATGTCGTCTAAAAAGGAAACCATTACGCATACACTGGTCGTGGCCTTTGTGCTGTGTATTGTCTGTTCGATCGTTGTAGCTGGTGCTGCGGTGGTGTTAAAGCCAACGCAGGTCGCCAACAAAACGCTGGACCGCAATAAAAACATGCTCAGTGCCGCCGGCTTATACAAAGATGGCGAAACCTCCAATGAGGAGGTCGCTAACTTAATGGAACAATTCAGCGTTCGATTTATTGACCTGGACGAAGGACAGCTATTAACAATCGAGCAAGCCGAAGGTCTGGGCTTGGACCCGCAAAGCTATGATCAACGCAAAGCGTCAAAGCAACCCGAATTGTCGCAGGCGCTCCCCGGTGAAAGAGATATCGCCGGCCTCAACCGTCGAGCTCGCTATGCGAAAGTGTTTGTATTGGAAAATGACAATGCGATTGACCTGTTGATACTGCCGGTGCATGGCTATGGTCTGTGGGGCACCTTGTACGGCTTTTTGGCGTTAGATGGTGATCTGAACACGGTTAAGGGGCTGGGTTTTTACGAACATAAGGAAACTCCGGGGCTAGGTGGCGAAGTCGATAACCCAAAATGGAAGGCGCAATGGATCGGCAAGGAAGTCTACGCGCCCGATGGCGACGTGGCAGTGAATGTGAGTAAAACGAAAATGGATACCGGC
Organism: Pseudomonadales bacterium; assembly: GCA_051008535.1. Taxonomy (GTDB): domain Bacteria; phylum Pseudomonadota; class Gammaproteobacteria; order Pseudomonadales; family JAUIET01; genus JBBKXJ01. The sequence goes on from JBPCXM010000784.1 coordinate 4,337, forward strand.
AATGCTAAAGCCAAATACCACATAGATTCTTTGTCGGGTGCGACGCTCACCAGTCGCGGCGTCGACAACATGTTGAAGTATTGGATGGGGCCGGAAGCGTATGGTCCGATTCTGGATAAACTAAGGGGGTAAAGTAGTGAAGGCCAAAGAAGTATTGCTAAATCCGATCTTCAATGATAACCCCATTGCGTTGCAGATTCTTGGCATATGTTCCGCCTTGGCGGTGACTACTAAGCTGGAAACGACGCTGGTAATGTGTGTGGCATTGACCGCCGTGTGTGCGTTTTCAAATCTGTTCGTGTCGATGGTCCGCAACCAGATTCCTTCGAGTATTCGCATTATCGTGCAAATGACGATTATCGCTTCACTCGTTATCGTCGTTGACCAAGTATTGCAGGCCTATGCCTACGCGATCAGTAAGCAGCTTTCGGTGTTCGTCGGCCTGATTATCACTAACTGTATTGTGATGGGGCGCGCCGAAGCTTTTGCGATGAAAAACCCGCCCATGATGAGTTTTCTTGATGGCATCGGCAACGGTCTGGGTTATAGCGTGGTGTTGATTTTCGTCGGCGTGATACGGGAGCTGTTTGGCTCCGGCAAGTTGCTTGGTTATGAGGTATTTCCGCTGGTTGAAAACGGCGGCTGGTATCAAGCCAATGGCCTGCTGCTACTGGCACCCAGCGCGTTTTTTATTATCGGTTTGTTTATTTGGTTGCTACGCAGTTGGAAAACGGATCAGGTAGAAGAGCGCGAATTTGAGCTGGCACCGCAAGTGGCAGGGGAGGTGCACCATGCTTGAGCAATACCTCAGCTTGTTCGTCCGTGCGGTATTTATTGAGAATATGGCGCTGGCCTTCTTTTTGGGTATGTGTACCTTTATCGCCATCTCCAAAAAAATTCAGACGGCTATTGGTCTGGGTATCGCGGTGATTGTGGTGCTTGCGGTCACGGTGCCGGTCAATCAATTAATCTATCAATACCTGTTGAAAGAGGGCGCGCTGGCCTGGGCGGGATTGCCTCAGGTTGACCTTAGCTTCCTGGGCTTTCTCAGTTACATCGGTGTGATTGCTGCCATTGTGCAAATTTTGGAAATGTTTCTGGATAAATTCGTCCCCGCGCTTTATAACGCTTTGGGTGTGTTTTTGCCGCTGATTACGGTGAATTGCGCGATTTTGGGTGCATCGCTGTTTATGGTTGAACGCGACTATGCCTTCGGCGAAAGCGTGGTGTATGGTTTGGGCGCAGGTGTTGGCTGGGCGCTGGCGATTACTGTGTTAGCTGGAATTCGGGAAAAAATGAAATACAGCGACGTGCCGGATGGCTTGCAAGGTTTGGGAATTACGTTTATCACCGTCGGCTTGATGTCGTTGGGTTTTATGTCGTTTGGCGGCATCTCTCTATAGCATTACGGATACGAAGTTATGATCGACACAAACACGATTATCAGCGGTGTGGCGATGTTTACCGCAATGGTGATGTCGCTGGTCTTGGTTATTCTATTCGCCCGCTCGCGGCTGGTCAGCTCCGGTGATGTCACGATTGAAATTAACGAGGACCCGGAACGCGCCATCACGGTACCTGCTGGCGGCAAACTACTCAATACCTTGGCGGATGAGGGCATCTTTCTGTCTTCGGCGTGTGGTGGTGGTGGCACATGCGCGCAATGTAAGTGCCAGGTCGTCGATGGTGGTGGTTCCATGTTGCCTACCGAAGAGGGCCACTTCACGCGCGGCGAAGCGCGCGAACATTGGCGCCTTTCCTGCCAGGTTAGCGTAAAGCAGGACATGAAAATCCACGTTGACCCTGAGTTTTTTGGGGTCAAGCGTTGGGAGACGACAGTAAGGTCGAATGACAACATGGCAACTTTTATTAAAGAGTTGGTGCTCGAAATTCCGGAGGGGGAGAGTGTAGACTTTCGCGCCGGTGGTTATGTACAACTCGAAGCACCAGCACATACGGTCGATTACCACGACTTTGATATTCCCGATGAGTACCGTGGCGATTGGGATCGCTTTAAAGTATTCGAAAATATTTCGGTCGTCAAAGAGCCTATCATTCGAGCCTATTCGATGGCGAATTACCCCGAAGAAAAAGGCATCATTAAATTTAATATTCGTGTCGCCTCTCCACCGCCGGGTACAACGGGTATACCGCCGGGGCAGATGTCGTCATGGGTTTTCAACCTCAAGCCGGGTGACAAGGTCAATGTGTTTGGCCCCTTCGGAGAGTTCTTTGCGAAAGATACCGATGCCGAAATGGTCTTTATCGGTGGTGGTGCCGGTATGGCGCCATTGCGTTCGCACATTTTCGATCAGCTGAAACGCCTAAATTCCAAACGTAAGATTTCGTATTGGTACGGCGCTCGAAGCCTGCGCGAAATGTTTTATGTCGAAGACTTCGACGGGTTGGCGGCCGACTACGATAATTTTGACTGGCATGTTGCGCTGTCAGACCCGATGCCGGAAGACAATTGGGATGGCTATACGGGATTTATCCACCAGGTCGTGCTAGACAACTACCTGAAAAATCACCCAGCGCCGGAGGATTGTGAGTACTATCTGTGCGGGCCGCCGATGATGAACAAAGCCGTATTGGTGATGCTGGAAGAACTAGGTGTAGAGAAAGAAAACATCCTGCTGGATGAGTTCGGCTAGAGAGAACGTTAAACCGGAGCGATTCATTGCCAGCAGGGTTCAAACGGCATCTATGCTAGATGTCAGACCGGTCTGAACTGAGTGAAAATTTCCGGGACACGCCGTGAATACGTCCATTTAGGCTCATCCCCAGCTTCCCTGCTGGGAATGGTCTCGAAAATTTCCCCTCAATTCAGCCCCTCGCAGTTTCTACTAGTCTTAAGAAAGTACAATTTCGTCTTGGCGGTTTTTTTCGTGCTGGCCGGTTGCGATACGCCGCCAAAGGCTAAGACGTTTTCCGGTCAGGTGATGGGCACCAGCTATTCCGTGCAGTTGATTGAACTTCCAGCACAACTTAGCGAAGTCGATCTTGACGCAAATATAGCCACTACCTTGAACAGCGTGGACGCGGCTATGTCTACCTATAAACCCGAGTCGGAAGTTAGCCGTTTTAATCGCGCCCCTCCCAGGACTAGCGTCGAGGTCAGCGCCGCAACTTTGCAAGTTGTAGAGTTGGCGTTGGTGGTGCATAAGCAGAGCCAGGGAGCGTTTGATATTAGTGTTGCGCCGTTGGTAGATCTCTGGGGCTTCGGCGCGGATATGCGCGAGTTGAAGAAGTTGCCGGACGAAGATGCTATTAAGAGAGCGCGGGAGAAAGTTGGCGGCGACGCTATCAACGTGCAAAAAGCACCGCCCACCTTGTCTAAAGGCAAGGACTTGGCGATAGACCTCTCGGCGATCGCAAAGGGCTACGCAGTCGATCGCGTTGCCGAGTTGCTGGAGAAGCAAGGCATCACCAACTATTTGGTGGAAGTCGGTGGCGAACTGCGTGGCCGAGGCCAAAATGCGAAGGGCCAGACCTGGCGCATCGGTATTGAAACGCCTATGTTGGCTCGTGGTAACGCGTTCACTTCCATACCGTTAGATGATATGGCGGTAGCGACTTCGGGCGATTACCGTAACTACATAGTGCTCGACGGCAAGCGTTATTCCCACACCATTGACCCACGCACTGGAATGCCGGTAGCGCATCAGGTCGCCTCGGTGACGGTAGTGCACGCGTCGGCCGCCGAAGCGGATGCATGGGCGACCGCGCTGGATGTGCTCGGCGTGCCCGACGGTTTGCGTCTGGCGGAGCAACTGGGTTTGGCTGCCTACTTTATCGTTCGCGACGGAGAAAAATTCAACGGCCGTGAAACGACGGCTTTTAGTGCGTATAATAACAATTAGATAGTCTGGAGAAATCACATGGCCACTTTGATCATTACTTTCGTCGTTTTTCTACTGATTGTTGGCGCCATGGCCGTGGGCGTAATGATGGGCCGCAAACCCATCGCTGGATCTTGTGGCGGTATGGCCGCGCTGGGGATGACCAGTGACTGTGAGATTTGTGGTGGCGATCGCTCAAAGTGTGATTCGGAAAAGCCGATATCGAGCACGAATAAAGCGAGTTTTTATAACGCTGCTGACTAACCCTGGCTTTGCTTCTGCCATATCACCGCGCGCTTCAAATAGGTATCACGCACCAGCTGCACGTCTTCCAAAAAGGCCGGCAACTCGTTCAAAAGCAACGCTTGCGGGCCGTCCACCAGCGCCTTGGGCGGATTTGGATGAAAATCCACTAACACCATATTTGCACCAGCAACAATACCCTGCGCTGTGGCGTGCGCCACATCCATTATGCTATCCGGCGCAACTTCGCGCGTGCCTACCGAATGCGATGGGTCGACACACACCGGCATGCGCGTCAGGCGTTTTATTACTGGCACGTGAGTGAAGTCGACCATGTTGCGATGCGGCGCACCGAATGATGACTTCATACCGCGCAAACAAAATATCACCTGCGAATTACCTTCGCTCGCCAGATACTCGGCAGCGTTGAGTGATTCGTTCAAGGTGATCCCAAAGCCACGCTTTAATAGCGCTGGGTAGGTTTGTTGTTTACCAATAGATTTTAACAGTTCGAAGTTCTGCGTGTTGCGTGTACCGATTTGCAGCATCACCCCTGTAGGACGACCAGTCTGTTCTAACGCCGCGTCGATTTCCTCGATATGTACCTCGTGAGTTACCTCCATTGCGATAACCTTAATGCCATACTTGCCGGCCAAATCAAACACATAAGGTAGGCAGTCTTTACCGTGGCCCTGAAAAGAATAGGGGTTTGTGCGCGGCTTGTACGCGCCCATACGAGTGCATTGCTGGCCGTTGTCTTGCAGAATTCGTAGCATTTCTTCAACGTGCGTTGGGTTGTCTACCGCGCATAAGCCGGCAAACAGGTGAAATGAATCCTGCGTGAAATCGACGCCATTGTAGGTGAAACCTGTGACCAGATCAGAATCTTTGTGGCGACCCAGCACGCGGTATTCGTCGGCGATGCGTATCACACGCTCGACGGCGGGTAGGCTTTCAATCTGTTCCTTTTCCAGCGTGTGCGTGTCGCCAAGCAGATATATTTCGGTGAGCTCTTGCTGCTGTCCTTGGACCTTATGAATACGATGCTTGATGCCGGGCAGGGTCTGCAGGAAGGTCATCGTCTCCAGGTAGCTTGGGTCGTCGTCTTTGGTATTGGGGTGCAGAATTAGTAACACGGTAAACCTCTTATCTGGATTTACCGTATTATGCGGCCTGGCGGGGAGTGGGTCTAGTCGACGTTGGGTTCGGCTGTTGCCGCGGGCAGGTTCTTCGGCCGATGCTTTAACACCGAGTGAATAACGTGCTCGTACTCAAAATACACGGTAAATTCCGCGTACTGCCAACTCGAGATGGGTGGCTCGCCGCGCGCTGCCATGCGTTGTAGTGGTTCTCCAAATTGCTGCAATACACTGGCTTTGCTCGTACCCTTGGTTGGTCGTGCGATATGGTCAATATCACTACCTTGCTGGGCAATAGGTACGATAATGACCTCGCCGCTAGAGAGGGTGGGGAGAGTGAGCAGCAATACAGCTAAAATTCTGACAACAAACATGGCACTATGCAATTTTTCCGGTAGGGCTGGGACGCTTTAATTTGCGTCGTTGTAGTGCTTGCTGGCAACGCATGATGTGGCGAGCAAGTATCGTTTGGGCAGAGTCCGGCATTTGCTGAAACTCTACTGCGACCGTAACCGGCCCATGCCCATTTTCGTTCGCGCCGCAGTAAACTATGCGGCCAAAACAACAAAGAAATAAGGCATCATTGACCAGTTGAAACCGCAATGCCAGCAAGTCACCTTTGGCGAACTTTTCCTGCGTGGCAAATGACATACCACCAGCGCTTAACGAAATTGGCTGGGGCCTATGCTGCGCGTCGCCGCTGAGTTGCAACACGGCTGCCGCGAGCAGATCAGTTTTTTTGTTGACCAGTTTGAAGTAGCCGGCAAGTTCGCGCTGCGAGTCGCGCAGCCCGTGTAACAGCTTGTTGGCCTCGTGATCAATTTCCTGCAAACGCGACAACAGTTGAAAACTTTGCGTTAACGAAAAAAAATCGTCGGCTTGTTTGGCGCGCATATCGGCTTCTGTCACCGCAACGTGTTCCACAGCCGCGGTGTCATCTATTCGAAAGTATTCGCGTCGTTCGTGACCCATGCAAGCGCAGCTCAATTCAATCTTAACCGGTTTAAGTATAGTTGTAGCTTTACTACAACGCGAATCGAGGTATGAGACTTTTGGTTGTACAGTTTGTATGCTTAAATGAGTCAATGTTCAAACCCCTCCCATTTTTTATTGGCATGCGCTACACGCGTGCTAAACGTCGCAATCAATTCGTGTCTTTTGTCTCACTGGTATCGCTACTAGGTATGATATTGGGAGTCGCCGTGCTGATAATTGTGATATCCGTGATGAACGGTTTCGAAAGTGAAATCCGCGGCCGGATTTTAGACGCCTTGCCGCACGTTTATGTGACAAGCGACCGCGCGAAAATTGAGCGTCAGGATGAGTTTGTCGCCCAATTGTCACGTCATCCCGAAGTCATCGGTGCTGCGCCTTATATTGGCGGCAAAGGCATGGCCAGCGTGCCCGGTGTGGTGCGCGGTGTCACCATTACCGGTGTGTTGCCCAAGCAGGAAGCGCAGGTGGCCAATCTTGGCTCGCATATGCTTGCCGGTAGTATCGATGCCTTGCAGGGTGGCGACTATGGTGTGGTTCTCGGATCGCTGCTCGCCAACCAATTGCGTCTGCAAGTTGGCGATAAAGTGACGCTGACCTTGCCACAGATCGTTATTACCCCGTTAGGTGTTTTCCCGCGCGTGAAACGTTTTACCGTGGTTGGTATCGCTGAAGTGGGGGCTCAGGTCGACGCGAACTCTGTGCACATGCACATGGCCGACGCCGCAAAGCTTTTTAAGGTGGTGGATGCTGTCGACGGCATCCGCCTGCGTCTGCAAGATTTGTTTGACGCGCCGCGCATTGCCGCCGAATTACGCGAACAGTTGGGCGCTGACTTTGTGGTTACTGACTGGAGCCAGACGCAAGGGGGGTTATTCCAAGCGATAAAAATGGAAAAGACCATGGTTGGTTTTTTGTTGATGATTGTGGTCGCGGTGGCGACATTTAATATCGTATCGATTCTGGTCATGATGGTGGGCGACAAGCGCTCGGCGATCGCCGTGCTGCGAACCATGGGTATGCCACGTAATCACATTATGTGGATTTTCGTGGTGCAAGGTAGCATGATCGGCCTGGCTGGCATTCTTCTCGGAGTTGTCGCGGGTTCGCTTATTGCGCAATATGCAGGGCAAATCGTAGCCTGGTTTGAACAACTGCTGAACGTACAGCTATTTGACCCCAGCGTTTACTTTATCAATCACATTCCTTCCGTGGTACGTGTGTCTGACATCGCAAGCATCGCCCTCGCGGCACTTGTGTTTAGTATTCTGGCGACTCTTTATCCTGCGTCGCGGGCTGCGTCGATTCAGCCGGCTGAGGTATTGCGTTATGAGTGAGGTTGGCCGCAGCGTGTTGCAGTGTGAAAGTTTGCGCAAACTATATCAGGAAGGCCCTCAGCAGCTGGAGGTGTTGCGCGATATTGATCTACAAGTCTTGGCCGGCGAGCGACTGGCGATTGTTGGCGCCTCTGGGTCGGGGAAAACGACCCTACTGAATATGTTAGGCGGGCTGGACCTGCCGAGCTCAGGCTTGGTGAGTATCAATTGTCAAGATATTACTGCGTTGGATGAAAATCAGCGCGGCGTGTTCCGCAATAAATATCTGGGTTTCGTTTACCAGTTTCACCATTTGCTGGGCGAATTTACCGCGCTGGAGAACGTCTGCATGCCCTTGCTGCTGCGCAAATTGAAAATTGCGGAAGTGAAAGAGCGGGCGCAAAATATGCTCGATGCCGTCGGGCTTGGGCAGCGCTTGCAGCACAAGCCCGCCGAACTATCGGGCGGTGAACGGCAACGGGTTGCCATTGCCCGTGCGCTGGTGACCGAGCCAGCCTGCGTGTTGATGGACGAGCCGACCGGTAATCTTGATGAACATACCGCCGCGTCGGTGCAGAAGTTGATGCTTCGCCTCAATGCCGAGCATCGCACCAGTTTTGTCGTGGTGACGCATGACATGGCGCTGGCGCAGCGTATGGATCGCATATTGCGTCTCGAAGACGGCATATTGCACGGTTAACCAGCGTGCAAGCTTCCTTACCATTGTTCGTTGGTTTGCGTTACGCCTACGCCGGGCGCGGCGGCCTGCTGGTCGCATTTTTGTCGCGTATCTCGGTGCTCGGTCTCATACTCGGCGTCGCGCTTTTGATTATTGTGCTGTCGGTGATGAATGGCTTTGAAAAAGAATTGCAAACCCGCATTTTGAATCTGGTGCCGCACGCGAGCGTGCAACATTACGATTTGCTCGAAGATTGGCGCAGTGCCGATGCGCTGGTAAAAAGACACCCGGAAGTAGCCGGCACTGCGCCCTATATCCACGTGCAGGCTTTGCTCAGTGCCGGTAATAATGTTGAAGGGGTGTTATTGCACAGCGTGCTACCGGCGCTGGAAAACAAGCTGTCAAATTTGCAGGACTACCTTGCGGAGGGCAGCCTGTCCGAGCTAAAGCCCGCTGCCAACGGCGTTGTGCTGGGTGATCATGTGGCGCGTAAGCTAGGTGTGGAAGTTGGTTCTAAGCTGCGTGTCATTGTACCGCAGCCAGGTTCTAACACTGTGAATCAGGTGCCACGAATAGTAATTCTTCAGGTCGTCGGCATCTTTCACACCGGCACTGAGATGGACCACTCGCTGGGCGTCATCCATTTGCAGGATGGTCAGGCGTTGCTCGGCTACGGGCAAAAAGTGCAGGGAATTCGTTTGCAGCTAAACAACGTGTTCGACGCGCCGCGGGTCGGTTGGGAGATTGTGCAAAACCTGCCACCAGGCTATTACGCGCAGGACTGGCAACGCACCCACGGTAATCTTTACGAAGCTATTCAACTATCGCGAAGCATGGTCACCTTGCTTATTTTTATGGTCATCACGGTTGCGGTATTTAATGTGGTTTCGTCATTGGTCATGGTGGTCAATGACAAACGTGGCGATATTGCGATTTTGCGCACGCTTGGTGCCAGCGATAGGAACATTTTGCATATTTTTGTTATCCAGGGTTTGATTATCGGTGTGCTGGGCACGCTCCTGGGCGTTGCATTTGGTTGCACCCTCGCCTGGCTAATACCGGATCTGATCGTCGTGCTGGAGCGTGTCGTGGACTATCAGTTTCTTAATTCGACCGTCTATCCCATCGACTATCTGCCTACCGATGTGCGTGTTCGCGATGTCATCATTATCGCAGTCGCTGCATTGGTGATGAGTTTGTTCGCGACCCTGTATCCGGCGCGGAGGGCAACGCGAGTGAGACCTGCAGAGGCGCTGCGCTGGGAGGGCTAGCCGGCACGCATTTTTTTGCGCTCTTCCCAGCGGCTAACGACATTCCAGCGCCAAATTCTCAGTACTACTAAGTAGCCCAGCCCTCCTGCCACCACGCCGCAGCACAGTGAACCGAGTACCAGCGGTTGCCAAATCGTCGCGAATTTGGCGCTAAACCAAGCCCAGGATGCTTCAAACTGGATGGGTTGCGGCTCAATATCCAGCATCCAAGCACCCAATTTGTAGGTCGCAAAAAAAACCGGAGGAATAGTCACCGGATTGGTTAGCCACACCAATGTGATTGCGACCGGCAAGTTGGCCCGCCACCAAAGAGCGAGCATAGCGGCGAACACCATCTGCGTTGGCAACGGAATAAAGGCGCAAAAAAGGCCGATCAAGAAAGCCAGCGATACCGACTGGCGATTCAGATGCCATATATTAGGGTCATGCAAGTGGTCTCCCAACCAACGCAGCGACGGATGCCGGGCTACAGTTTCCGGTGCGGGAATAAAGCGTTGGATGATTTTTTTCGCCATGAAAGCACTCAGGCTGGACCGCTGTTATGGCGCATTACCAATGGGCGGTGTTGGCAAAATTCTAGCATAGCGCTCAAGGCAAGACGCCTAAATATTTGTCACATGCTTGTGTTATGATCAGAGTGTCTCTGCTGGTAGGTGCAAGCTGTACACGGAGACCCACTGCTTTTTAGTTTTACGCCAGGGATTGGTGTTACATGCATATATGGATGTTTTGCGCCGTTACTGGCATTGGCGCAACGAGTTTTTTGGCGCGATTGCCGCCCGCTTATCTTGCCTTGCTGTTGTTTGGTTTCGCCTTCGTTGCTTTATTGGTTAGCAAGACACGTCGACGTCCGACGTTGGTGCTTGGCGGTTTTTGCTGTGGTCTAGCTTACGCCGTGCTGCATGGCCATTCGCTCGCCAGTAGCCTGTTGCCACAATCGCTTGAACAACAAACGATTCGCGTTGACGGCCATGTTGTTGGTCTGGTGCATACGGCAACAAGCCACGGCCGCCCGGTGCAGCGGTTCACCTTCATCGTTGAGCGTAGTGATATATCGCAACTGCCCATACAACGTATTGAATTGTCGTGGTACGACGCGGTGCAAATACGAAACGGCCAACACTGGCGTTTAATGGTTAAACTCAAGCGCCCGCGTGGCTTCGCAAACCCGGGCGGTTACGATTATCAATTGGCTTTGCATCAACGGCGCGTCGACGCGCGCGGTTATGTAAAAGCCGGTGAGTTAATCAAGCAACAACCTAAGATCTGGGACCGAGTGTGCGGTTTGCGTGCGCATCTGCACACGCAGTTACAAATTCTGGATGACAAGTTACGTAATGCGCGCTTCGTGTCTGCGCTGAGCATCGGTGCGAAGAAAGCGTTAACACCCGCCGACTGGGACTTGTTGCGCCTGACTGGCACTACCCATTTATTTGTCGTGTCAGGTTTGCATATCAGTCTGGTGGCGGGCTTGTTTTACGCCGCCGCCTTGTATGCTTGTAAAGCCTTATTGTTTCCGCTGGCTTGGTGGCCCGCACAGCGTTATGCAGCTGTCGCGGCTTGCTGCGGCGCGGTCACTTACGCATTGCTCGCCGGTTTTAGCCTGCCCACCCAGCGCGCCTGTTTGATGCTGCTAGTGGCGATGCTGGGTCTTATTTTAAATCGTCCGGCACGTGCTGCCCGTATCTTGATAACTGCCTTATTTGCTGCGCTTGTGTGGGACCCATTGGCGCTACGTAGCGCGAGTTTCTGGCTAAGCTTTACCGCGGTGGGTGCGCTGGTGCTGGGTTTCTCCGGCAGACTCGCTAGACCCGGCGTTGTTTTAACTTGGTTGCGCACTCAGTGGCTGGTGTTCATCGTGATGACGCCGCTGCTGTTGTTTTGGTTTCAGCAAGCGTCATTGCTAATGCCATTGGCCAATTTGTTCGCGGTGCCACTGGTAAGTTTTGTCATTGTGCCGTTGGTTTTGTTTGTGGCAGTGATGTTATCACTTGGCGTGACGCCGCCTGCGGTGCTACTGACACTTGTTGATGCATTGTTTGACTCGCTATGGGCGGCGCTGCACGCCTTGCAGAGTCACGTCGGAGGCGTGTTTCAACTGCAATTGGCGTCTGGCTACCTCTATCTTATCGTTGCGCTGCTTGGCGCGGGTTTATTGCTGTTGCCGCGCGGTTTTCCGCTGCGTGTACTAGCACCGTTGTTCTTTTTACCGATGTTAGGGAGTCGTATTGTTGAGAAGCAGGCCGTTGAACTGACGGTACTCGATGTGGGGCAGGGACTCGCCGTGGTATTGCAAGTCGACGATAAGACTTTGGTATACGATGCCGGGCCGCGCTTTAGTGAAAACTTTGATGCCGGTTCGACCATTGTTGCCGGCTTCCTACGCCACAAGGGTATCCATCGTATCGACCAATTGATCATTAGCCACGCCGATAACGATCATGCTGGCGGCATGGCGGGGTTGTTGGAAAATGTGCCCGTCGATACGCTAATGGTTGGCGAGCCATTGCACAATGCAGCGCCTGATGCGAAACCGTGTCGCAGCGGCGACAGTTGGCATTGGGGGGTTGTGCGAATGCGTGTGTTGCATCCCGATGTTGCAAGGCATGCTTCATCGAACAACAATTCCTGTGTATTGCAAATCGAAACGCCGCACAGCGCGACCTTGATCGCAGGCGATATTGAAGCCGTGGTTGAACAGAGTTTGTTGCAGCATTACGCGCATGACCTTCGCTCCGACATTTTAATTGTGCCGCACCATGGCAGTAAGACATCGTCGACCGCAGAATTTACCGCAGCTGTGCAACCACGTTACGCAGTGGTTTCCAGCGGCTACTTAAACCGCTTCGGACACCCTCACGAAGAGGTAGTAACACGCTACGAAGAAGAGGGCACCCAGTTACTCAACACGGCTCTCACCGGCAGTATCAGTTTTGTATTACCAACCGCAAAAAGTCATCAGCAGCTCGTGCCGCAAGCCTATCGAGAGCAGGCTCGCAAATACTGGTACGCGTGGTAACGGCTACCGCTTAAATTCGTTCATATCCTCCTCAATCCGGCCCTGATCGGCATCGATCTAACCGGGTAACTCTTTGTACCGGTTTTTTGGGATTATGCTAAAGTTATTAAAGAATTTCTAAATAGAGCGTGGAGCAAACGTGTTAGAACTGGTAAAACAAGGCGGCTGGCTAATGCTGCCGATTATATTTTGTTCGATTGTCGCAGCGGCTATTTGTATTGAGCGATATATCGCTCTCAATCAAAATAAAATTGCGCCCACTACGTTGCTGGCTGAAGTGTGGGGCTGGATTAAAAACAATCAGTTGGACTCGACCAAGATAAAAACGCTGAAAAATTCTTCACCACTCGGTCAGATTCTCGCCGCCGGTCTGAGCAATTCCCGCCACGGTCGCGAGGTGATGAAAGAAAGCATCGAAGAGGCTGCTGCGCAAGTAGTACATGAAATGGAGCACTTTTTGAACACGCTCGGCACGATTGCCGCGGTTGCACCGCTGCTGGGTTTGCTTGGTACGGTGATCGGCATGATCAAGGTGTTCAGCGAAATCATGGTACAGGGCACCGGCAATGCCGGCATGCTGGCTGGTGGTATTTCCGAGGCATTGATTACCACAGCCTCCGGGCTCGTGGTGGCAATTCCCGCACTCATCATGCACCGCTTTTTTGAGCGCCGGATTCAATCCATCGTGATCACTCTGGAGCGGGAAGCCGTTAAACTGGTCGACGCCTTGCATGCCGACCGCCGTGATCTGCGTGCCGATCGCCGCAGTGACGCCGCGCCTGACAGCGAGACCGAGACCCAAGCCGCATGAATTTCAGGCCCAGACCCGCATCGCAGGTGGATGTTAATCTCACGCCGCTGATCGACGTTGTATTCCTGCTGCTGATTTTCTTTATGGTGTCGACGACTTTCACCAAGGAAACGCATCTTGAGATTGATTTGCCTGAGGCCAGCGCGGAGCCGACCGACCAAAAGCAACAGGACAAGATCGAAGTCGTTATCAACGCCAGCGGTGGTTACAGTGTCAACGGCCGTGCCCTGGTAAATAACGAACCTGCCACTCTTAGCAAGGCGCTGCGGGAAATCGCGGGCAAAGAGCGCTCGCAAGCCTTTGTGATTACCGCCGATGCCAAAACGCCGCACCAATCAGTGGTGACGGCAATGGATACGGCAGGCCAGCTTGGATTCATTCATTTAAGCATTACTACCTCCGAACCAGTGGTGCATCAATAAGTCTTTTGTTTTCGCCCGCTGGCGTGTTATTTTCTGCGCTCATTTTCTACTAGCTCCAACTCAACATGGTGGAAGAATCCACACCTAAGCCAAGCGACTGGACGCTTTACCTTCGCTTGCTAGCGTATGTTTACGCTTACTGGCCTTACTTTTTACTCAGCGTACTCGGCTTTGCGATTTATTCGGCAGCCGCCGTGCTGATGGCCGATCTGATGCAGCTTGTGATCGACACCGCCGGCGGCGAAGAGCAAGTCGGCGTTGGCATGATTGCCAGATTCCTTGTGTGGTGGCAAGGGGGTGAGCAGACCTTCCTTGCGCGGGCACGGATTCTTATCCCGCTGGCTATGTTTGTTATCGTCATGCTGCGTGGCGCCGGCTTCTTGATCGGTAATTACTATATCAATTATGTTGCACGGTTTTTGGTGCACAAGTTGCGCTGTCAGGTGTTTGACCATTTGCTGTTAGTACCGAGCGCCTACTACGACCGTAACTCCAGCGGCCACCTGTTATCGCGCATCACCTTTAACGTTGAGCAGGTCACCGGCGCGGCAACTAACGCGATAAAAATTGTGATGCGTGAGGGGCTCACCGTTATCGGTTTGTTGGCGTTTCTGATTTATACCAACTGGAAGTTGTCACTGGTATTTATTGCTATAGCACCGGTCATCGCCGTTATTGTTGGCAGTGTTGGCAAGTTGTTTCGCCGTTATAGCAAGCGTATTCAAAACTCCGTTGGCGATGTGACCCACGTCGCCGATGAAGCCATCAACGGCTATCGCGAGGTGCGCATGTACGGTGGTAACGCCTACGAGCAACAACGCTTTTACGAAGCCAGCGAATACAACCGTAAGCAAAGTATGAAAATGGCATTGACCAACGCGGCCAGTCCTCCGGTCATCCAACTGTTGGTGGCGCTCGCCCTAGCCGTTTTGGTGTGGCTGATGTTGCCGCCCTCGTCACTTGGGAACTTGACGTCAGGGCAATTGGTAGCCTTCCTAACAGCGGCCGGCATGCTCGCCAAGCCGATTCGCCAGCTAAGCGAGGTGCTGGGTATTGTGCAAAAAGGTTTGGCAGCGGCGGAAGATATTTTTGCCTATCTCGATTCTGGCAAAGAGCGTGACCTCGGTGATTATCACAGCGCGACCGTACACGGAAAAATAGAGTTTCGCAACGTCAGCTTTCGCTACGCGGAAGATGGCCCGCTGGTATTAAAAGATATCAATTTCTCGGTTGAACCCGGCCAAACGGTCGCACTGGTGGGTGCATCGGGCGGTGGCAAGACGACGCTGGTAAATCTGCTGACCCGGTTTTATAACCACACAGAGGGTCAGATATTGCTGGATGGCGTCGACGTTAACAATTACGCGTTGGCGAATCTGCGTTCCCACTATGGATTCGTATCGCAGAATATCACTTTGTTTAACGATACGGTGTATAACAATATTGCTTATGGGCAACTGGTCGACAGTTCGAAACAAGAGGTAGAGGAAGCGGCCCACGCTGCGCATGCCGATGTTTTTATCGAAGGTCTTTCGGAAAAATACCAGACCCAGGTCGGCGATGACGGTGTGCTGCTCTCTGGTGGTCAACGGCAACGTGTTGCCATCGCGCGCGCCTTGCTGAAAAACGCGCCGGTACTTATTCTCGATGAGGCGACGTCAGCACTCGACAACGAGTCTGAACAATATATTCAAACGGCGTTGGAAACCTTGATGCAAGGTCGCACCACTTTTGTTATTGCCCACCGCATGTCGACCATAGAGCAGGCTGATTTAATCCTGGTGATGGAAAATGGCGAGGTGGTGGAGCAGGGCACGCATGCCTCGCTGCTGGCTGAAAACAAGCGCTACGCGCATTTGTATCAACGTGATTTCAACAGTTAATGCTACGGGCATTGCTTGAGAAAAAACTGCTGGCAATGTGGTACAACGGTGCTGCTGGCGCCGCACTGCTGGCGCCGTTGGAAACCTTGTACAAAGCTTATGTGAGCCGCAAACGCCAACGCTATCTGAACGGCCAACAGCAGAGCTATCGGTCGCCGGTTCCCGTTGTTGTAGTGGGCAATTTGGTGGTCGGTGGCGCCGGCAAGACACCCTTAGTTTTGGCGATTTGCGATCGGCTACAACAGGCGGGCATGCGACCCGGAATTCTGAGCCGTGGCTATCAGGCACGGGCTGAGATTTTCCCTCGCGCTGTGCTGCCTTCTGACGACGCTATAGAGGTGGGTGACGAGCCGTTACTGATGGCGCAACGCAGTGGCGCGCCAGTGTGTATCGATCCGCAACGCGCGCGTGGTGCACGCTGGCTGGTCGAACAAGCGGGTTGCGATATTGTGCTGTGCGATGATGGCTTGCAACACTACGCCCTTGCGCGCGACGTCGAAGTTGCCGTGATTGATGCGCAGCGCGAATTGGGTAACGGTCGTTGTTTGCCGGCTGGTCCGTTGCGAGAGCCCGCGGAGCGCTTGCACGATGTCGATCTGGTTGTTTACAACGGCGCTGACAATGCCAAGCAGAACGACGCAGCTACTTTTACTATGCATCTCAAGCCTTCGCTTCTGGTGAGATTGCATGACAACCAGACGACCAACGTCAGGGAACTGGCTGAACTCGCCTCCGCTGGACCAGTGCATGCGGTTACTGGTATTGGTAATCCGCAACGCTTTTTCGCAAGCTTAGGCGAGCTAGGCTTCGAGATTATAGAACATTCTTTTGGCGACCATCATCCGTTTAGCGCCGCGGATTTGCAGTTTGACGACGAGCGAACCATTATCATGACGGAAAAAGACGCGGTAAAATGCCGTGACTTTGCACCCCCGCAGGCGTGGTATTTACCGGTGGACGCGCAGCTGGAAGAAGGTTTTTATAGCGCGCTGCTGGGGAAAATTGAACGCAGCGTCGAGCAATTACAGTAGAGAGCGACATGACATTTACCGTTGTGATACCCGCGCGTTATAAATCCACCCGTTTGCCGGGCAAGTGCTTAGTGGATATCGCCGGCCGACCCATGATTCAATGGGTAGTGGAGGCTGCGCAGCAGAGCCAAGCCAGCGACGTGTACGTCGCAACCGACGACGAAAGCATCGTAACGGCCGTACAACAATTTGGTGGTAAGGCATTACTTACGTCCAACGAGCATGAGTCGGGTACCGATCGCTTGCACGAGGCCGCGCAGTTATTGAACCTGCCCGACGAACATATTGTGGTGAATGTGCAGGGAGACGAACCACTGGTGCCGCCGGCGGTTATCGATCAGGTAGCCAACAACCTCGCGCGCAACGACACCGCAGGCATTGCCACATTGTGCGAGGAAATTCACAGCACCGAAGAGTTCCTCAACCCAAACGCCGTGAAAGTATTGTGTAATGATCAGCAGCAAGCCTTGTATTTCAGCCGCGCGCCAATTCCCTGGCCGCGTGATGCTGACTTGAACAGCAGCGCCGACTTGCCAGCCGACTTGCAAGCGTTTCGGCATGTGGGCTTGTATGCTTACCGCGTTGCATTTCTGCGCCAGTTTGTCAGTTGGCTTCCGCATGCGTTGGAGATCACCGAGAAACTGGAGCAACTGCGAGCGCTGGCGCATGGTGTTGTCATTCATGTCGAACCGGCTGTTGCTAGCATTCCAGCCGGAATTGATACTGCAGAAGATTTGGCGGCCCTCAAGGCGCATCTCGCTGCAACTGAAGGAGGATAGGTCGGTGGCGGTTAGGGTTCTATTTGTTTGTTTGGGCAATATCTGCCGGTCACCAACCGCGCATGGAGTATTCCAACATCTGGTTGCTAAGTCAGGGCTGCAACACGCGATTGAAGTTGACTCCGCTGGTACCGGCGGTTGGCATATTGGTGAACCGCCCGACAAACGTGCGATAGGGGCGGCCAATGGGCGTGGTTACGATTTGTCGCCGCTTCGGGCGCGCAAATTTAGCGCAGATGATTTGCAACGCTTCGACTACGTGCTTGCGATGGATCATGAAAATCTGCAAGACATGCTGGCTGCAAAAAAGGCTTCGCCACGCGGTCATGTCGGTTTGTTTCTCAAGTTCGATAAAAACTCTGATTACGAAGAAGTGCCAGACCCTTATTTCGGTGGAGCTAAAGGCTTTGAGCGAGTGCTGGATCTTATTGAAAGCGCCTCGCAGGGACTGCTTGAACACATTCAGAAGCAGCATCTCTAAGTAGTGCAAATCGAAACTAACGTTTCCTTAAAGCCGCACTGTACATTGGCGTTGAACTGTAGTGTGCGACAGCTCATCACCGTAAGCAATGATCAGCAGATAATCGACGCACTCCAAATCGCACAACAGCGGGGCTTGCAGCCGCTGATATTGGGCGAGGGCAGCAATATAGTTGTGTCTACTGATACGTTAGACTGTGTTATTCACATCGCTTCGACCGGCAGACAGCTAATAGGTGATGACGAGGATTACTACTATCTCAAAGTTGCAGCTGGTGAAAGTTGGAATGAACTCGTTGACTACTGTGTTGCTAACCACTACTACGGAATAGAAAATCTCGCCTTGATTCCCGGTAGCGTGGGGGCATCGCCCGTGCAAAACATTGGCGCATATGGCGTCGAGCTGCAAGAGTTTGTGCATGAGCTGAGTTACATTGATACCGCTGCGCTCACGGTGCACGTTATGCGGGCATGCAACTGTCAATTCGCTTACCGCGATAGTATTTTCAAACACGAGTTGAAAGACAAGGCTGTGATTAGCTCAGTCACGTTTAAACTCGCTAAAAAAGAATGTTTGAATTTAAACTATGCCGGTGTCACTGAAGAATTACAAGCTTCTAACGGTTCAATCGATGCGCGGCAGTTGCGCGACGCAGTGGTGCGCATTCGACAGCGCAAATTGCCCGACCCGGCAACGCTGCCGAATGCAGGCAGTTTTTTTAAAAACCCCGTCGTCGATCAGAGTACGTTGGTGCGCTTGAAAGCACAGTTTCCTGGCGTTATGTATTACCCGCTTGAAGACAAGACGCAATTTAAGCTAGCAGCTGCATGGCTGATCGATCAGGCGGGTTGGAAGGGACATCGTACGGGGAACGTCGGCGTGCATGAAAATCAAGCATTGGTATTGATCAACTACAATGCTGCTACCGGCGCCGAAGTATTGGCGCTTGCTGCGGATATTCAAACCAGCGTGCTGGAAAAGTTTTCCGTTAACCTCGAACTTGAGCCACGAGTGTATTGATGAAGCAACAACACATGCTAAAAATGCCAACTTCTGATTTCACAAGCGTCGAACTGAGTGGCGCCGATGTACGACTTTACCCCGACTTGCTTATTGACCGCAGCGATGAATGGTTTGACGTGCTACGAGAACAGATCGCCTGGCAGCAACATCAGCTCACCTTGTTTGGCAAAACGCTGAACGCGCCGCGCTTGTCGGCCTGGTACGGTGACCCTGACGCGCACTACAGCTATTCCGCTATTAAATTGCTGCCACAGGCGTGGATCACGCCGCTGCGGGACATAAAACAGATTGTGGAGGTTATCAGCGGCGCAAAGTTTAACAGCGTGCTGGCTAATCTATATCGCAGTGGTAGCGACAGCATGGGCTGGCACGCCGATGACGAAGCCGAGTTGGGCGCTGAGCCCGTGATTGCATCGGTAAGTCTGGGTGCGCAACGACGCATGCGCTGGCGCCACAAGCAGCGCGAGTTTGCGTCGCAGAGCACTGATCTGCCCAACGGCTCGTTATTGCTTATGCGCGGCCACACGCAGCATGAATGGCAACACTGCCTACCCAAAGTTGCCAGCGCTTCCGCTGAACGCATTAATCTCACCTACCGCCTGATTCACTCTACCAAATTGTAAACTCCGATCAACGGCTGCCAATTTCGTGGGCTTGTTCCTCTACAAATGATAGTTTTTAGGTTCGCTTGTGAGCAACATAAAGCGCACGGCGAAACCAACGAACACAGGCAGCGTAGCCCTGCCAATAAACAAGGACAGTCATATGATTACAGTATTGGTCGCAGATGATCACGATTTAGTGCGCTTCGGCATCGTTTGTATGCTCGCAGAACTTCCTAAAATAGACGTAGTAGGCCAGGCCGCCAGCGGCGAAGAAGCCGTGCAACTGGCGAAACAGCTAAAACCGCAGGTGGTGCTGATGGACTTACACATGCCAGGCATTGGCGGTTTGCTCGCAACGAGAAAGTTGAAAGCCTTCGATCCGAACATAAAAGTGATCGCTCTGACCGCACAGGTCGAAGACCCGTTTCCGGCCAAACTGCTTAAGGCAGGGGCAAGCGGTTTCGTTACCAAGAACGCCAGTGTTGAAGAAATGGTGGAGGCGATTCGCAAAGTTGCGGCGGGGCAGCGTTATATTTGTCCCGAGGTTGCGCAAGCCATGGCGCTAAAGCCGTTCGGCAACGAAGCAGACTCATCGCCGTTTGGCAGGCTGACCGAGCGCGAACTGCAAATATCCATGATGATAGCAGAGAGTGTTAAAGCGCCAACGATAGCCAAGCAGCTTTCCATCAGCCCTAAAACGGTCCACAGCCTTCGTTACCGCATTTTCGATAAGCTCGATATTAGCGGCGACGTGGAGCTGACCTTGCTTGCAGTGCGGCACAACCTGCTTAACGGAAGACTCGCGCAGTAGACATTCCCGCCAGGTAGCTGCGCTATAATGTGTAGCTTACCCACCAGCAGCTGTACTGTGAATGAGCGACGCCGACCAAGCCGCCTTTGATTCGAATTCTTTTCTAAAGACCTTAACGCGACGGCCCGGCGTTTATCAAATGCTGGATACCGGCGGCGTCGTGATTTACGTCGGCAAGGCAAAAAATCTCAAAAACCGCGTGGCCAGTTACTTTCGCGCGCGCGGCCTGAACAGTAAAACCGTTGCGCTGGTTAGCAAGATTCACAGCGTGCAAATCACGGTCACAAATAGCGAAACCGAGGCCCTGATTCTCGAACAAAGTTTGATTAAGTCGCATAAGCCCCACTACAACATTCTATTTCGTGACGACAAATCGTACCCTTATATTTATTTGAGTTCGCAACATGAGTACCCGCGGCTGGGTTTTCATCGCGGTGCACGTAAAGCGAAGGGCGACTACTACGGACCTTATCCCAGTGCTGGCTCAGTGCGCGACAGCCTTAGTCTGCTGCAAAAGATTTTCCCAGTGCGGCAGTGCGAAGACAGCTATTTTAAAAATCGCACGCGACCTTGCCTGCAATATCAGATTGGACGATGCTCCGGACCCTGTGTCGGCAGGGTGAGCGATGAGGACTACGCGGAGTCGGTGCGCTACACACAGATGTTTCTCGACGGCCGCGACCAGCAACTGGTTGCCGAGTTGGCCGACAAAATGGAACATGCCGCCGAGCACCTCGAATTTGAACACGCCGCTCGCTTGCGTGACCAAATTGGCGATTTGCGCCGCGTGCAGGAAACGCAATTCGTCGAAGGTCGGCGCGGTGATATCGATGTGCTTGCCGCGGCGCAGTCCTCCGGCCTCGCTTGTGTGCATCGCTTGTTTATCCGCTCCGGCCGTATTCTTGGAAGCCGTAGCTATTTTCCAAAACCAAAGCTGGAAGAAACCAGCGCCGAGGTGCTGCATTCGTTTATTAGCCAGTTCTATGTGGGTGCTGGAACGCAGGATATGCCTCGCGAAATCATCATCAGTGAATCCATTCCGGAGCAGGATTTGCTGCGCGAAGCCCTGCAAGTCTTAGCGGGCCGCAAGGTAGCGCTAAGCAGTACCGTTAGGCGAGCGCGTGCCGCCTGGGTAAAGTTGGCGACCCAGGCCGCGCTGCAAAACCTGGAAGCCAGACTCGCCAACAAGCAAAGCATCGCGCAACGTTTCGAGGCCTTGCAAGACGCTCTTCAGATGAGTGAATTGCCACAGCGCATAGAATGTTTCGATATCAGCCACAGCTCTGGTGAAGCGCCGGTGGCTTCCTGCGTTGTGTTCGACACGGGCGGTGCGCGTAAAACTGACTACCGCCGATTCAACATCAAAGGGATCATCGGCGGCGATGATTACGCGGCGATGGA
>JBPCXM010000785.1:0-2638 GCA_051008535.1 Pseudomonadales bacterium
ACCCTCCCCTCCGCGATCAACCACCAAAAAGTCGTTGCCGATATTAAGGCCAAGGCAATAGTGGTGCCATGTGCCCTTGTGGTAGTTGACTCCCTGGTGCGCCATGGCGATAAATGCGCGCAGATTGTTCGCATCAAATTCACCGGCGGGCGCAACAACGACTAGGTAAGGATTCCCCGTCAATACCATAAACGCCTGGCTGCCCAGCGGGTGGCGTTCCATAATTTCTACCTTAAACGGTAGCTGCGCGGCTTTGGTACGAAACAGACTAATAATCGCCTTGCCACCATTATCTGCCACGTCAACCTTAGCGAGATCGTGATGTCGCTCCGTCAAGCCGTAATTAATCGGTATCATTTGATTTTCGGCGCTGACTTCCAACACATCGCCGAAGGGCGCGAAGGCATCGCGGGTCAGCGGTTGTAATTTCAGGTCTATGTTTTCCATTTAACTGCCCCTGTAGGTCGAGTAACCGAAAGGAGAGAGCAATAGTGGAATATGGTAGTGCTGGCCACCGGCATCCACGTGGAATACAACTTCCGCCCAGGGATAGAACACGGGAGAGTTGATTGAGTCGAAATAGGCACCGGTGGCGAAATGCATGCGATAGGTACCCGCAGACAATTCTTCGCCCTCGGGGCAAAGATCCGGTATGCGGCCATCGCTATTGGTGTGCCCGTTGCCGATTTTCGCCCACGACTCACCATCGCGTTGATAAAGCGTAATGGTCACGCCTGCGGCCGGACTACCCAGCGCGGTGTCCAATATATGCGTGGTGATTTGGCTCATGCGTCGCTCTCCAGCATTTTGGTTAGACGAAGTTGAAAAATCTTGCGCTGCTCTTCGGCGGCATTCGTTAGTTCTGCTTTCCTGTCGTTAAGTAGTCTCGCCTGCAACAAGTCAGACATTTCCTGCGCGCTTTTGCCGGTCGCGCAAACGATAAAAATGAAGCCGAATTTTTCCTCGTAGGCCGTATTACCATCTGCCAGCCTTTGAATCACCGCATCGCTGGCGACGTTAACGGCGGATTGTTCTCCTGCGGCCAGTTCCTTGGTGTTGGCATACTTGTCTTGCAGCGAACTTACATCACCAATTTTTGGATGACCTTCAAAAGCCTGTAGATAGTCTTCGGCATACAATCCCTTCCAGTTTTCATCGGCAGCTTTGCGTAAATCCTCCCCAGATGAATACGGACGCGCTGCCGTCATACGACTAATCCAACGCTCGCTGGTACAGCACTGGCGCAACATATGTGCAGCGTCGGACTCGGCGGCCTCGTTTAGCGTTTGAAGACCCATACTTACGCCTTCCAATTGGGAAAACCAAACACACGTAACCGGCTAATCCCGCCATCGGGATAGATATTCATTCGCACGTGAGTGAATTCAACGTCCGGCGAGACGACGATTTGTTTGATAAACAAGTGTTCCTGGTCGGCGAACAAAGGTGTTTCCGGAATAACAATTTCCCATTCAATATCCGCCGCGGTCGGATCCTGCTTTTCAGTACGCGTTGCCTCAAGGCTAAAGCGGTCGGGGAAATTGCCTTTGAAATGGGCGGTATCAACAATCACTTTACGAATGGAGCCACTTAGCCCTAGTTTGATGATGCTCCAATCGTTGTCTTCATTGCGGCGACGTTTGGTTTCCCAACCGTCACCCATATTGATCCCGGGTTTGGGCATCAGCAAGTTGCTCGGCGAGCTATAAAACATATCGCTACACGCCACGCCGCGGCCACCGTTTCTTACGCTGGCTAGATCTACCAATTCGCCTTCAATGAAGTTGTCGGAGATGACTTGCGCTTCACCGTAGGCGCGCAGTCTAGCGACGCCACCATCCGGATGCATATTTAAACGCAGATGTGTGCAGGGTTTGTCGCTTTTCACATTGAATATATTGTGGCTATGAGCTTCTGTCGGCGTTTTGGGCAGCAGTTCAAACCATTCGGTACTTTCGCTGACGGCCCCCTCTTCCCAGGCGCCTTCTATGCTCGCAAATTCTGGCGCATTACCCCGGAAATGCATGGTATTAACGTCAACACCACGGATCTCACCGGGAATGCCAAGGCGCAATACACACCAGTCAATATCGCGCTGACCGCTTCTATGCGCGGCGCGACCATAGCTGCGGCGCGACTCCCAGCCGTCCATCCACTGCCCGGTTGCAATAAAATGTCCCTCCTTGAAAACTGGCTCGTCTGCCTTAACCAAGTTAGAGCATTCGGCAAACCATTCATCGGAGCAGGCCAGCGCCCTTCCGCCAACTTTTTCGTTTAGCAGATCAATATACTGCGAAGAAAACTTATTGCTTACCGAATCTTGAGACATAGTGATTTATTTCCACAAAGTTTTTTCGGGCATATTATTGCGAGCGTAGTATGGCCTGGCCTACCGGCTTACCTGGTAGTTCGCCATCAACATAAACCTGCTGTCCCCGCAGGTAGGTTTTTTCTACAACACCGGTGACCTGCTTGCTTTCGTAAGGGGTTATTTTATGGCGATACTTAATCATGTCCGGTTTGATCACATAGCTGGAATCAGCGTCGAACACGGTAAGGTCTGCGTCGAAACCGGGCGCAATGCGGCCCTTCCGTTGTGCCAGCCCAGCAAAGGCGGCCGGGCGCGTTGCCATCCAGT
>JBPCXM010000786.1:0-5474 GCA_051008535.1 Pseudomonadales bacterium
CGTAGATAAGTCCAAACGTATTCGTACAGGTAACCCTCTTCATTGACACTTTTGAGTACGTCGAGATAGACATCCGCTACCTCAGCATTTCCGTAGACATTGGCTTTGTGTTTTTGCCAAGCTTGTAGCAAGACTTTTCGCGAGCGCAATTCACATTCAAATGAGTGATCGCGCGCAGGATTGTCGCCGCCGATGGCGATTTGGCAGGTGCTGCGCGCCAGACTATAGGCGATCCAGCTTTGGGTGATGGGGTCATTGCTTTGTAGCGCTACTGGCGGTATGGAGAAGCTGTTACCGTCGGTGACGCCATCTTTGATAAAAACCTGTGAGTCGCAACTGGCAACTACAAGTAACGTGGCGATTAAGTATCCGCTCAGTCGTGCCCGGGTTTCATCAATTAACTGCAAGGCCATCGTTACGCTACCATTTCAATCTCTCTTGGTTCTAGCATAGTCGCACAGGTTGCGGATATGGCAAAACAATAAATTCCGCTAACGGCTGGCCGTTGCAGGAACAATGCAAAATGCCAGGGCTGCGTAAAAGCTGGATCAATAGCCGCTGTGTCCGTTAACATAGCCGGGATGACAAACAAGAAGAAATCTCATCTGCTGGTTAACGCCGCTCTCGCCTGCTGGCTCTGTGCGATCTCCGCTACCGCCGTTGCCCTGAAAGCCGGTGATCCGGTGCCGCGCTTACTCGATCCTTCCCGACCAGACATCGATGATCTGTTAGCGCAACATGTAGGCAAAGTCGTTTACGTAGATTTTTGGGCGTCATGGTGCGGGCCTTGCCGGCGTGCCGTTCCGGCGCTGAACGAGTTGTACCAACAATTTCAGGGCGATGGATTTGAAGTCATCGCCGTGAACGTAGACGAAGACGCGGCGGATATGAATCATTTTCTGCAGCGCTACCCGATCAGCTACGCCAACATAGCCGACCCGCAAGGGTTCAACGCCGAACAATTTCAAGTGCAAGCCATGCCCACGGGTTTTCTCATTGATCGAAAGGGTCACGTTGTGGTTAAGCACACCGGATTTTTGAAAAACGATAAAGCAAAATTACAAGCAGCAATACGGCTGCTGTTAAGCAAATCAAACTGAGGCACTAGACCAATTAAAGGCATGCGAAATGACGAAGAAAACATTTAGCAATGTCCGCGCGCTCCTTGTCGCGGGGATGGTCGTTGCTATGCCGTTGGGGCTAAGTGGTTGTGAAACTGTCTCCGCCTGGGAACGCAAAAACCTGGCGCGCCCGGAAATGGGCTGGACACCCGACGCGCTCGACGGTCAACTGGCCGATCACGTGTACTTCAGCAAAGAAGGCTCAAATGGCGGTGGCAAAGCTGTCGGTGGCGGTTGCGGCTGCAATTAAACCGCATCCACCGTACCGCTGCGTGATTCTGTGATTGAAGTTAAAAAGAGATTATGAATAAAAAAAACGATGCCTTGACGGCGTTGACGTCGGTCGCGCTGCTAATTCCAGGGTTCAATAGCTCAGCACGGGCCGATCCACAGCCGGAAGCGACTTCCCTGGGTTACCGGTATAGTTTTTACTCCGAAAAAGACCTGCCGGACAATAATGTTGAACAGCTCAGTACCACGGAGCGGTATGAAATTGATGTGCACCAGTTTCAGCTTGTCGCGCCGGTTGCTGACAGGTATTCCGTGAAAGCCGATTTGCAATACGAAACCATGAGTGGCGCATCACCATGGCAAACGCAAAAAGATTCACAAGGCATACCGCGGCTGATTATGAGCGGGGCTTCCATCAAGGACACACGCACCGATGTTGCAGTACAGTTAAGCCGCCATGGCGATAATGGTAAGTGGACGGTCGGATACCAACGTTCCGACGAGGATGATTATGAAGCAAACGCGCTCAGTGTCGCTGTGGAGTGGGACATTAATAACCGGCACACCACGATTTCCACTGGCGCCAGCTATTCTGACGATGAGCTGGAGCCTACGCAGGGCACTTTTCTAAATGCGCAACCAATCACGCGGGAGGACAAGCAAACCGCTTCCGTGTTTGTCGGTGTCAGCCAAATTCTCGGTAAAAACAGCCTGGCGCAAGCGAGTCTTAGCTTTACTCGGCACGATGGCTACCTGACTGACCCGTACAAATTTAATGACCGTCGCCCGGACGAACGCGACCAATGGACTCTGTCGACCGGCTACAGACGCTTTTTCAACGACCTCGATGCGGCGTTGCATGCAGATTACCGTTTTTATGACGATGACTGGGGCGTCAATTCCCACACCTTGTCAGCGGCCTGGTACCAGAATTTAGGCCCACAGTGGCAATTAGTGCCGTCAGTGCGTTACTACTCACAAGACAGCGCCCAGTTCTTCGGTAATGAAGCGCGAGATCACGAGGCCGCCCCGTTTTTTTCTGACGATTTTCGCTTGTCAACGTATGGCGCGGTAAGCTTTGGATTGAAATTGAATTACCAGATTAGCAGTTGGACCATCACATTCGGTGGCGAGCAATACACCAGCAACGGTCACCTTGGTGTGTCTAATGTGAGCGAAGAGGCCCCTGCGTTACTGGAGTTTACCCGTTTTACCCTGGGTCTAGACTACCGTATGGACTAAGCAGTTATGCCTCAGCCAGATTGCCGGATACGCTGCCATCATCAGCAATGCATAGGAAGCTCACACCCAGCTGCTCCAACCAGGCGCGTCCCTCCAGTTTGCCCTTCAATAGCGCGATCGTACTCAGCGTGCCGGCCAGCAAACAACTGTCGGCGATGACCGTTAATCCGGCCCAGCTATCGACCGGCCAACCGGTGCTAGGGTTGAGGATATGACTGTAGCGTTTGCCGGCATGCTCGATAAAACGCTCGTAGGTACCGCTAGTGGCCAGACCGCCGTGCTGCAGCGACACTTCCGCAATCGGCTGGCTGGGTGTCACCGGGTTACTGATGCCGATCGGCCAGCCTGCACCGACGGTCGGGGGACCAATGACGGCAATATCACCCGCTAGTTCCACCAAACCATGTTCTACACCGGCCTGATAGCAATACTGGGCCAGCATATCGGCTGCATATTCCTTGCCGAAGCCGCCAAAATCGATCTCCATACCTGCCTTGGGTAACGCGACATGGGGTTCATTCCAGATCAGTTGAGGTAAACCGATCAAAGGCAATAGCGCTTGTATTTCTTCATGTTTTGGCGGCGCCGTGCCTTTGAAATTCCATACTTCGCGCAAGATGCCTGACGTAATATCAAATAAACCGTCGCTTTGTTCGTAGCAGGAGAACGCGTAATTCAGCAGGCCACATGACTGCTGGTCAAGTTTTATAAGTTTACCGTTGCCGGCGCCCGCGTTGATGCGTGACACCACACTGTTCGGCAGATAGCGCGAATATTTCTGTTCAAAATCTGCCAATTTCCGGGTAGCTGTCTGCACGATGCTGCGCAACTCGGCGGGACGGCCTTCGCAGCGAATAGCGCCAGGGCCGCCCAGTGCATAAAACGTGTGATTTGTGCAGCATAAGGTGGACAGATTGTCATTTTTGCGCATTCTGCGTAATCCTGCATGGTCTGACGATCCAGTATAATCTGGTGCACGATAAGCCGGGCTGTTATTTCCGAATCGTGACCCAAGGATTAGGCCGACCGCACACGAACTGTGCAGTGCTGACGATACTGCTGACACTCCGGCTCAGCTATAAAAACTTCGAGGTGTACCATGAACACCCTCGCTTCATCGAGATTGCTCGCCGCGGTCGTCCTGATCGCCTTACTGACCGCGTGTAGTGGCAATGATGGCAATGCACCGCGGCAGGATGATTTGCCCCTGGATATTGCCGACGCACCGCCGGCGCAACAAGTCGGTTTCAAGACCGATGTTGAGCCACTGATGCAGGCCAAGTGTAACGGCTGCCATTTCGACGGCGAAGGTGCGGTGGCGCCGTTTTCGCTGGTTGGCGAAGATCGGGTGATGCGCTTTCGTTCGGCTATCCTCTCCGCTTTGGAAAACGGCTCCATGCCGGCAGCCGACGCGCCGCAGCTCACTGAAAATGAAAAAGCCATGTTTATGGCCTGGCTGCGGGGTACCGATTACGTGCCGGTTTTAGAGATCAATCGCGTAGCGTTGGTCAACCACGGGGGTTGGGATATTCAGTCGCGTAACCGCGATAAGTTGGTGGAAGAGCGGCCGGCGCAGGTTGACTGTGAAAAAGATAAGGGTTGGCTAGTAGAGGACGATGAGCTCGAAGTGCGCACGGAAGAGTGTAATTACCTGGGCATAACGCAGGCTAGCTTGCTCAGCATCCCGGCCGGGAGTGAGGTGGAAATAAAGTTTAGCCACGCCGAGCTGAACTTCATCGACGAGGAAAAAGCCCACGTCGCGTTATTGATAAGCGGCAGTATCGTGTGGGAAGAGCACATCGATATTCCGGGTGACGGCGAAATCTACAACCGCAAAATCACGTTGGCAAATGCAGTCCAACAAGGTGATGCCATCGACCTCCACCTGCACAACCATGGCGATAATGCGTATACGCTGCACGAAGTAAATTTGCTGGTCGAGGGAGAAATCGACAGCGACGCATATTGCCCAAGCTTTGAAAACACCTTCGACGCCATCCAGCATGTCGTCTTTGAACAAACCGGCTGTGCAAACTCCGCGTGCCATGGTCAAGCGAAAGCCGGTAACTTGAGCTTGTTGCCCGGCGAGGCATACGCCAACCTACTGGACGTTCCCGCCACGGTAAGTTCCCTGGACAGGATTACCCCGAAAAAACCCAGCGAAAGTTTTCTTTATCAAAAGTTATCGGCGAAAACGTTTCCCGGCAGTTATAACGTCAACGGCAGTGCGATGCCCGTGGGTCCGCGTACGCTACCTGCGGGCCAGCTGGAAGCCATTCGCTGGTGGATAGAAGCCGGCGCGCCGGAGACTGGCTCGGTAGGCGATTTCCTGGGCCGCGGCGAGGATGAGATCGAACGCCTGCTTGGGGTATGTCTGCCGGAACCGGACGCAACTCATGTGGTCCCGTTGACGCCGCCGCCGGCCGGCGAAGGCGTGCAACTGGTGATGCCGCCGCATGATGTGGGTGCCGAGTCTGAGCAAGAAATTTGTTTTGCCGCCTATTACGATCTGCGCGATCAAGTGCCGGCGCACTATCTGGATGAAAGTGGTGAGCGCATCTTCGTCAGCGGTCAAGAGACACGGGAAGACCCGTTTACCCACCATTTGGTATTGCTCGATTCTGAATTGAAAGCGGACGCTGTTAACGATCCAGCGTTTGGCGAATGGGTGTGTGCATCTGATACACCCCGCGCTGGGGATCCGTGTGATCCTGTCATACAAGACAGTTGTGGCGGCGACGCCTGGGGCCAATGCCGTAGCCGGATCGAGAATAAAATCGCCTGTACGGGCTTCGGCCCCAACGACGGTGAAGCCTCAGCCGGTCGTGATGATGACATTGACGGTGGCATCGATGAGCCGGGCTTTTTTAGAACCATACC
>JBPCXM010000787.1:0-7859 GCA_051008535.1 Pseudomonadales bacterium
ATACCGTCGTAACCTATCCGATCGGCATCGGCCGGGAAGGTTGGACGACGCCGGAAGGGCGCACAAAAATTACTTTTTCTGCGCATAAACCAACTTGGTATCCGCCGAAATCTATTCGTGAAGAATATGCGGCGGAAGGTAACGAGTTGGCCTTTTCCGTGCCGGCAGGGCCAGACAATCCGCTGGGAGAATACGCGATATACCTGAATTTTCCTGGTTATTTAATGCACGGCACCAACAAACCGCTCGGTGTGGGTATGCGGGTCAGTCACGGTTGTATTCGCTTGTACCCGGAGGACATCGAGAATCTTGTGAAGATAGTGAAACGAGGAACGGCGGTCAATATAATAAAAAAGCCGTACAAAGCAGGATGGCGCCAAGGCCGCCTGTATTTAGAAGCGCATAAACCATTGGCGGAAGAATTCGAACAGAGCGGGCTTGATCTGACGCGCATGGTGGCTACGGTGATTGATGCACATAAAAATCATGAAGCAGCAATCAATTGGGACTTAGCGGAACAAAGCGCGCGCAAACACAGTGGACTTCCGGTACCGATTACGGCACCGGTTGTCGAAGATATCGTAACTAACTAACTACTTGCGACAGCAGCTTTCCGTTAGACGCTGTGAAGTCGTGACCGCTTCGTTCGCGCTGTCTTGCGCTGCAGTAGCGGCGCTTTGTGCACTAGCTGCGTCCGATTGGGCGCTTTGCGCGGCAGACATTGCAGCGTCAGCGTCGGCTTGAGCCTTGGCGACGGCGGCGTCGAGGGCGTCCAGGCGTTCGGTTGGATTAGACGCGCAACCACTCATGATGATCACAGCCAATCCAGTAGCAGCAATAGCCAGTTTCGAACGATTCAGTTTCTTCATGGATAACTCCTAAAGTTGTTTTTTGGTACCGGCGCTCAGCGCATGCCTCCACATTGAGCTGGGCGCCATTATGCATGTTCAAACTTAAAATTTGAATACTTAGTTATGTGTAAATATTTGATAGTTTTAACAATCGTATATATAACTGCGCCCCTAAGTTCAAGTGATCATTGGAAACGTGACCGTGTTCTCATTCTTCCTGAGGTAAGCGTTTGCTGAAGTAGGAAGAGTTGGCGTGTGCCACCGAAACTGCCACACTATGGTCGAGACAAAGTGTGTGCGGCGATTCGCAAGAGAAGTCGGCATCTTTGTGCTGACGCAACAAATAATAATCAACATGAGTGATTTTCAAACAGCATTGACGTTGAAGATATTGTTTTCAGCGACGTTGTAAGTCCCTACACAAGTAGATCGCTTCTTTAAATGCGCGTTACAAATTGCTCATATATATAGCAACACATTCCCAGATAGTATTGAATAACTTCTTGACCCGGCAAAAAGTATTCGCACGAGGTAGTGTCCTGTAATGAGAATTCAGTTCAACGACGAGCAGTTGGCGCTGCAACAGAAAATTCGCGCCTACTTGCAAAACTTGTTCACGCCCGAATTAGAAGCAGAACTAGCTGCAGCGGGCGCCGAAGAGGGAGGCGGTCCCGAGTTTCGTAAAGCAATGCGAAAACTCGGCGCCGACGGTTACATTTCGCTGAGCTGGCCGAAAGAAATGGGCGGCAGCGAGGCGACGGCGGTTGACCAGTACATTTTTACTGAAGAAATAGTTCGCACTGGCTTTCCTTACCCGTTTTTAACTACCGAAGCATGCGGACCGGTGATGGCCGAACACGCGTCACCCTTAGTGCGAGAAAAAGTCGTTAAAGGTATCTTGCAAGGTGAAACCGTGGTTGCCATCGGTTATTCCGAACCGGGCGCCGGCACCGACCTGGCGGCTTTGAAGACCAAAGCGATACGCGATGGCGGCGATTGGATCATCAACGGTCAAAAAATCTGGACCAGTCTCGCCGACTATGCCGACTACATATGGCTGGCGGCGCGCACAGATCCGGATGCGCCGAAACA
The DNA here is from genome assembly GCA_051008535.1 of Pseudomonadales bacterium. GTDB lineage: Bacteria > Pseudomonadota > Gammaproteobacteria > Pseudomonadales > JAUIET01 > JBBKXJ01. Next base: position 1,944 of record JBPCXM010000787.1, read on the forward strand.
CAAGGGCCTGACTATGTTTGTGGTGCCAACTGACGCCAAGGGTTTTTCAATGTCACCGATCTGGACCCTCGGCAGCGTGCGCACCAACGCGACATTCTATGAAGACATTCGCCTGTCGGACGAGTGGCGCGTGGGTGAAGTCAACAAGGGGTGGAAGCTTATAACAGGCCAGCTCAACCGCGAACGCCTATCGCTGGTCAACCACGGTCCGGTGGAAGAGCTGTATTTGCAAACCGCGCGTTGGGCTGCGGACACGCGCACAGTCGACGGGAAACTCGTAATTGACAAACACTGGGTGCGTACAAATCTCGCCAAAGTAAAGATGGGTCTTGAAGCGCTAAAGCTAGTGTGTTGGAAGCAAGCTTGGGCGATCGACGAAGGCACGTTGCAAATGGCCGACGCCTCGGTGGCGAAAGTGTATGGTACAGAGTTTTTCCTCGAAGCGTATCGGCTGTTGATGGAAGTCGTTGGTCAGGCCGCAACCTTGGCGCACGGTTCGCGCGGTGCGGTGTTAATGGGAAAATTGGAGCATCGTTATCGCGTTGGGTCTATTCTCACCTTTGGCGGCGGCACCAACGAAGTGCAACGAGAAATTATTGCCGGCGCCGGCTTGTGGATGCCGCGTGGCCGATAACACTCGCTGCTGTGGCACATGGATGAGCCGCCATTTTCATAGAAAATGGGAGCGAAGCAAAATCGCATTTTGCGCGGCGTCCCTAGGAAACGGGCACGACTGCATGGACGCAGGAGGTAGAGCAATGCCGGGAGCGATTGCCGAGGAAGCCCGTTTCCAGAAAACATAGGAGAGATTGATGGATTTTAAGTTAAGCGAAGAACAGCAGGAAGTTCAAAACCTAGCGCGAAAAATACTTGAAGATCAAGTGACCAACGAGTATTTGCGCGATTACGATAACAATGAACAGAGGTTTGACAAAAAGCTTTGGTCCGATTTAGCACAAGCCGGTCTGCTCGGCGTGGCGGTTGAAGAGCAGTATGGCGGTATGGGCTTTGGCTATGAAACGCTGTGTTTGCTGGTCGAAGAAGTAGGCCGTACCGTAGCGCCCTTACCGGTTGTCCCGGCGTTGGTTTCGGCGGCGCTAACCCTTCAAAACTTCGGTTCAGCTGCGCAAAAAGAAATGTTGCTACCAGGCTTGGTGCAGGGTGAATATTTGCTTAGCGCAGCTTTTATCGAAGCGAATAACGAAGATCCGCTGAATCCGCAGCTAACCGCAAGCCGACAAGGTGACAGTTGGCAATTGAGCGGTGAAAAATACTGCGTACCATTCGCGGCGCGCGCCAAGGCAATAGTGTTAGCGGCGGCAACAGCGGACGGACCTGCATTGTTTTTGCTCGACCCGCATGCTGAAGGCGTTACCTTGCATGCGCAACAAACGACGGCTGGTGAGAATCAATTCTCCATGCAACTCAAGAACGCTATCGTCAGTGCGGCCGATGTGTTGGCCGAAGGCCAGCATGCCATCGATGCCATCAAGTTTGCCAGTGAACACTCAATGGCGGCTTATTGTGCACAGGCAGTTGGCGTGACCGACAAGATGATGCGTATGACCGCATCGTACACCTCGGAGCGCGAGCAGTTTGGTGTGAAGATTGCGACGTTTCAGGCCGTGGGCCAACGCGCCGCGGATTGCTATATCGACGTTGAGTGCTTGCGTCTGGTGACTCAGCAAGCGGTAGGGCAGCTAAACGCCGGCAACAATGCGAGCCAATCGGTTATGGTTGCCAAAATATGGGCTGGCGATGTCACTCACCGGGTCAGTCATGCCGCGCAGCACTTGCACGGCGGCATGGGGGTGGATCGTGACTACGCATTGTGGCGCTACTGTCTTTGGTCAAAGCAACTTGAGCTAACCTTGGGCTCAAGTGCGGAGCTGACCGAGCGTTTGGGTGATGCCATTGCCGCGGATTTTAAGGCGGCATAGAGCCACTACTGAACAGTCAAAATTTTCAAACTATCCGTACCGCCATGTTGGCCTGTTAGCGAGCCCTTAGTTAGTAACACATAGTCGCCCGTCTTAACCAGCTTGCGGTGCTGCAATTCTGCAATCGCTGCGGGATATAGATGCTCGCCGGCATGTTCCTGTGCATCGAAGGGGATGGGGGTTACGCCACGATAGAGTGCTACGCGCCGACGCGCGTGCGCATGGCGGCTAAAAGCGTAAATGGGTAAGCCCGAACTTAAACGCGACAACCACAATGGTGTAGAACCCGACTCTGTTAGACAAATAATGGCGGCCACTCCTTCCAAATGGTTGGCGGCAAACATTGTGGACATTGCAATGGCTTCGTCGATGCGTTCAAACTCGCGATCCATACGGTAACCAGAGCGGCGAATCGAAGGTTGCTTCTCCGCGCCGATGCAGGTGCGCGCCATGGCTTCTACCGCCGCCAGCGGGTATTTTCCTGCAGCGGTTTCGGCTGACAGCATGACTGCATCGCTGCCGTCGAGTACCGCATTGGCGACGTCGAAAACTTCGGCGCGCGTCGGCAGCGGGCTTTCTATCATGGACTCCATCATCTGCGTGGCTGTAATGACACAGCGATTCAACTGCCGCGCCCGCTTGATCATATATTTTTGGATGCCAATCAGCTCAGCGTCACCGATCTCAACGCCCAGATCACCGCGTGCCACCATGATGGCGTCGGCGGCGTTAATAATATCGTCTAACAGATTTTTGCTGGCGACCGCTTCGGCACGCTCGATTTTGGCAATCACGTAGGCATGACTTTTCAATTTGCGCATGTGGTCACGCGCTTGCACAATTTCTTCCGGCTTCGACGGAAACGAAACGGCAATATAGTCTACGCCGATGTCTGCCGCGGTTTGCATATCGGTAAAATCTTTCTCGGTTAACGCCGGTGCGGCCAGGCCACCTCCGAGTCGGTTAATGCCTTTCTTGTTGGACAATATGCCGGGCATAACAACACTGCAGTTGACGCGAGTCTCGGTGACACCATCGACGTGGAGCCGAATACGTCCGTCGTCGAGCACAAGTGTGTCGCCCGGCTTACAAAAAACGGGTAATTCTTTATAATCAATGCCCACTTCGGTTTCGTTGCCCGCATCGTTTGGCAATCTGGCATCTAACGCGAAAGCCTGCCCGGCTTTTAGTGTAACCGGACCCGCAGCGAAATTTTGAATGCGTATCTTGGGGCCCTGCAAGTCGCCTAATAGAGCCACCCAGGTGTCATTCTTATTCGCAAGCTCGCGTACCTGCGCGGCGCGTTCAGTGTGGTCCGCCGCGGTGCCGTGGGAAAAATTTAGCCGGAAAACATTAACACCAGCAACGACAAGTTGTTCCAGCACACCCGGTGCGTCTGTTGCTGGACCCAACGTCGCGACTATTTTTGTGCGTCTTGCCACGAATATTCCTATAAATGTTTTAGTTTATGCTACCGCCGATTCTGCCGTCGCCTTGCGCTCCAATAACCAGGCAATAGTTGCCAATACGGCGCTGATAGCCTCATATGCTAGCGCGCCAAGATTGTAACCATCTGCGCCATGTAAACTAATACCCAGTGCGCGCGTACTCGACAGACAAAGCGTGCAGATTGCAACACATGCCAGACCCGGAATAATCCACTGCTGTTTTACCGCGCAGAACAGGAAGATAATTCCAAGCGCGATTTGCAAGCCGCCGTACATTGCCATCACTTCGACAACCTCGCTGCTGTTGCTCATCGCGTAACCGATTTGCTCGGCAGCAAAGTAGGGGTTTGCGCTACAGTAGACACCGTAAGCGCCAAATGCCAATCCTGATATTGCAAGAATCAGACGCGAAAACCACATGTTATTACTCCGATTGTTATCTTATCGTTCGCTGCTGCGAGTCACCTTAAACCAATATTGCTTTACAATAAAGAGGCGTTAAAGCCTGCTTGATGACAATAGAGGAAAGCATTAATGAGTAATGAAGGACGCTTGCTATTCATACGCCACGGCGAAACACCGGCGAATATTGACAAAGTCTGGCACGGTCAAATTGACACTCCCTTGTCTGCTACCGGTCAGCAACAAGTGAAAGCGTTAGGCCGGCACTTTCATAAGGTGATGCGGCCCGATGTCATCTATGCCAGCCCGCTGCAGCGGGCGCGCATTACCGCCGAGTCTATCGCTCAGGCGCAAGGTATGGCCGTAGATCTGCAACCCGATCTGATGGAATTTCATATCGGCGAATGGGAAAATATAAGCTACGACCGTTTGCACAACGAGTTCGGTTTTTTTAAAAGTATGATGGAAGACGAGCATTTTTGTGCACCCGCCGGAGAATCGCGTGCCGAGGCGACGCAGCGCTTCACAACCGCGGTTGAAAAAATCGCCGCGCTGCATGCCGGCGAGAACGTCGCGATCGTTGCACACGGCATGGTGATGTCGTTTGCACTGGCACATTGGCTGCAGGATGATACGACGAAATGGTTGGACTATCCCATGGAAAATACCGCGATCACCGAATTCTGCCTGCAGCCAGCCGCATTGATCGCCTTAAACCAGGTGGATCATTTAGACGCCTAGCTATGAAATTGAACGCCAGCGTTCCGATAAAATTAGCGACCGTTAAGGACGCCGAAGAAATAGCCTGCATGTCTCGTGACTATATCGAGGAGGGTTTGGGCTGGTCATGGAATACGCAGCGCGTGCTGCGTTATATCCGAGAGCCGGAAGTTGTGGTAGCAGTTGCGAAGGCTGAACGTGAGCTGCAGGGATTCGCCATCATGCAGTTCGGGGAAGACAATGCGCATCTCAATTTGTTGGCGGTAAGAACCCGCTACCGAAGACGAGGACTGGGTAAACGCCTTCTTCGCTGGCTGGAAGCAACTGCGATAACGGCAGGCACCTTCAAGATCTCGTTGGAGCTAAGGGAAACCAACAGATCGGCCCATCAATTCTACCAACGTTTGGGTTACCGCCCGATCAAGAGGATTGCCGGCTATTATCAAGGGCGCGAGGCTGCGATCAGAATGGGTCGGAATGTTAGCGTTGTTAGTTGAACAAAAAATCCACAGAAATCGCTATTTCGCGCGCTAATTGCTCAATACGATCAAGTAATAATCCGTTATTTCGGTAATTTTCCACATTTTAAATCGACTAGCTTTCTGGCGGCTTTATGCAGCTCAACTATACTTTTTAGAAGAGCCATAACGAAACGTTATAAGCCCAATGAATAGTCCTGCACTCTCGGCGATTGGAAGACTCACACAGGATAGCGGTATACCCACTATCAAAATCGCGCGCTTGCCGCGCGGCAGCTTCGCCACCTTAAGCTTCGTTCTCCTGCTCTGCGTCACACCTTTGTTGTTCAACCTGTTGGGCGTGTATTTCGATTCGCCCAAAGTTGATATTGCTGGAACTATGGGATCGGAAGCCGGTATTGCTCAGCTAATGGCCGACCCCAGAATGCTTTTGCGTTTGGGTTCGGGCGCGCTACACCATACCTTGCTGGAATGGACGGCTGTCATGCTCGCTCTGCTGACGGCGCTGCTTGCGTTCGCGCATTTCCGGCTTGATCAGGAAAAAATTGCCACACCTATCATCGGTATTGCATTGTGCTGCAGCGGGGTGATGGATGGGTTTCACATTCTGGTTTCCCTGCGCATCGTAAATTTCGGCGCTCACGACGTCGACTTCATCCCGTTTACCTGGGCGTTGGCGCGTTGCTTCAACGCAGTCATTCTGATTCTCGGTGTTGTTGTTTGCCTGCGCGTCGCCAGCGTTAGTCGCCTACCTGGCGAGAAGAAAAACGAACTCCTTATCATGCTCGCTATTAGCGCTGCGTTTGTCGCGCTGGCCTTGTTATGCATGTTTTGGGCCGCTTCAAGCCGCGGTTTGCCGCAATCTTTTTTTCCGGAAAATGGCCTCAGCCGTCCTTATGATATTGTGCCGATTGTGCTGTTTATTTT
>JBPCXM010000788.1:0-5731 GCA_051008535.1 Pseudomonadales bacterium
TCGAGCGCAGGACCTACACCACGAGGGCCAAAGGTGAGGTTTTCTACGGCAACATCGGCTTCCATCAAAAACGAGCCAAAAGAGCCTTCGCAGAAGCTTGTATGAGCCGAGTGGGTGGCAAAGTGGCGGCCGGCAGCGGTGAGAATCGCGGTCTCGCCAACTTGTGCGCCCATCATGTAGCCCATGCCTCTGCGTTCTGCGAGGTCGCGTATCCTAGCAGAGTTACTAAGGCCACCACATTTAGAGATGCGGATATTAAAAATATCGCAGCCTTTTTTATCGATCAACATCTCAGCATCTTCGTAGCTCACCAGCGTTTCATCGACAATGACCGGTACAGGGCTGCGCTCTGTGAGCCAGATATAACCTTCGATATCATCTGGGCGAAGTGGCTGTTCGATACCCTGCAAGTTGAACTCCTTTAATTGTTCCAGGCGAGAAATGGCTTCCTCGGCGCTCCAGGCCATGTTGGCGTCAATACGCATTCCGCAGTTCGCGCCGAGGATTTGACGAGCGGTGCCAAGAAGCGCCTTGTCTTTCTCTGCATCGGCGCCCACTTTGAGTTTTACTGTCTGCATTTGAAACTTCTTGCCTAACATGCAGTGCTGCGTGGCTTGCTCTATGTCTCCAGCAGTTAAGACCAAACTATAGTGGACCTGCGCATTCTGCCGGGGCCCCAGGACTTCCCCCGCACTCTTTCCAAACACTTTTCCCGCGATATCAAGCAAAGCCAGCTCGGCCGCACAAAACGCGGCATGTTGGTTGCGTGGCAATTGCTCAAGGCGATCTTTGATAAAGGTGATCACCCCTTCAAAATCTCCAAAATCCATTCCGAGCAGTTCGGTACCGAAAAGCTCTTTGAGATTATCAACGACGCTTTCCACAGTCTCCTGTGTAACATATAGCCGTGGTGCACACTCACCCCAGCCAAGATTACCTTCGGCATCCTCAAGACGAACCAATACGGCGCTGCCCTCGCTTCGCTCTGCCTCGGCGTGCTTGAAAGTAAACTTCATCGGAAGGTGAAGTTCATAAATCTTTGTGCGGGCGAGTTTCACTATTCAAGCCCCCATTCCATGTGGTCGAGCAGCGAAAGGCGCTCTTTCATAAATGCAACGGCTAGCGTCCTGGCAATGTAGCGGCAGAGGTGATAACCGACATCCGGCCGGTCATTGCAGATTGCACGCCAGTCGTTCGCCTTCCACTTTAGGAGCTTAACTGGGCTTGTCGCCACTGCGGTCGTTAGACGCGGCCCTAGCTCAATAAACGAGTTCAAGCCAAACGGCACTCCAGACTCAAGGATGGCTATTTCCTTGGCGTGTTCGTTACCAGCGATCTTCACTTCAAGTCGCACGGTTCCATCTATTAAAAAATAGATGTCTTCGTTCTCTTCTAGCTCAACGAAGATAATGTCTCCCTCACTCCGCTCTTGCATTTCGGCGGCTGAGGCAAATTGATCGATAACCTCATCGTCAAGACTTGCGAACAGTTCTGATTGTCGAAGGGCCTCTTTTCTTTTGGTCATAATTCATCCTTGCAGTATACGTTGCTATGCCGTTGCAGTTATTTCACACTCGGAAGCGAACTCATTTAAAAAACTAGCGTCTTGTGTAAGACGCAGAATCTTGAACTGCGCATCGCTCTTTCCTCCTTCGACCGAGCGCTTGCGAAAGCGATCAAGTTCACCCCAACGAACGACTCGAAGTACTGGCGGGTCGATGCGTTTCGATTTTCTCTTCGCTTCGTACTCAATGTTGAGGGCTGCAAGTTTTTGGTCAATATTATTAATAATATCTTCGCCCTCGGCCTTTGCTATTTCGTCTTTGAATTCGACCAAAAAAGTGTAGCGCGGATTGCTGTCTTTCATCGAACCCACAGCGGCGATAAATTCGTAGCTTCTTTTAAACGGTGCGAAGGTATAGGCGACGGCATCAACAACTTGAGATTCGTAAAGCTTCTCGCCAGTAAAGGAAACCACACCTTTGCCTTTCTGCACGAAGCGCATGAGTGGTGTTTGCTCGTAGAATCCGGTGATTCTGATAATATCATTCATGTCATAGCGACAAAGCCCGCCCGAAGTAGTAACATAAATATAATAGTTTCTACCTTCTTCAAGTTGATCGACTGTGAGCAGATCAAGTCGATCGGGTTTACGGTTGATATCGGCCGGGAAGAATTCGAAAACATTGGTGGGAATGGCAAGTACGCCACTATCTCCTTCATCGGACAGTGGAACGGAGCCACGCATCTCGCTCGCGAAAAAGCCAATGTCTCGTATCCCAATATTCGCGGGAAAGTACTCACTAAATTTCGGAAGGTATTCAGAGACGCTTCCTCCCTTCCAGCTGCAAATCACCGATAGTCTAGGCCAGATGTGCTTAGGGAGAAGCATCCCACCATGTTTGCTAGCGGCCTGCTCCAAAAACTTTGCTCGCTTGGGGTCTGGACGGGTGGACGAGAGAATCACGTTTCGAAGTTCACCGGGAACGTCAAAATCAGCACTAAGCGTTCCGTCCCGGACATCTCGAATAATTCTTTCGCTGTGCTCGCCTAAACGCTTCGCGAGCAGCAGCACAGCGCTGGGATTTGGCGTGTAGAGCAACGATATCGACTGACCAGCTGCGGTGCGCAACATCGTGTAGTATTTCGATTCATAATCTCGCACTGCATAGACTTCGTAAGGGCAACTGTAAGTTGCCTTAAGCGAATTGGGCATATTCTTGTAACCGTGCCCCGATTCAGCCCCGCAAGGTATGCCGCTCGGAGAATATTCTTCGTCTTCGGGACTGACGATGGTAAGCACTCGGTCGGCAAAAGCATTCGGATGGTCACGATTTATTTGGCAGAGCCAAACTCGCATTAACTGAGATTTAGCAGAGCGGTTCTCGGGCGTGACCGGAATGTACTTAGGCTTCCCGGTAGTGCCGCTGGTCATCGCAAAAAATACTGGCTGCTCCGCGGTAAGCTGCGCCGGCTCGCCCTTAAGCGATCGCTCTACGTAGGGCCAGATATCTTCGTAGGTGGTGATCGGTACGTCTCGCTGAAAATGACCAAAGGAGGTGATATTCTTAAATCCATGATCTTTGCCAAATCTCGTGTACCGGTTCTTGGCAATAAGTTCAGCCAAAAGCTCACGCTGTACTTGCTGCGGGTCTTTGCACTGCTCCCTGAAGCGATTAATTGTTCTCGAAGACACTCCAGAGAGGAAGAGTTTTACGAAAAGAGACATTACTCGTGCTCAATTTAAGTAGTTACTACGGTGTGTATGATAATGCTTCGCGAGATTTTAACGACCTACCAGTGAAATGGCAAATTAAATAAAGCGAAAATGAGTTTAAACGCAGCGATTCTTAAATTGGTACAATTAATGGTGTATATTCTAGGCCATAGCGAGCTGGAAATGACGAGAATGATTCGAGCATGAAAATAGTTGCAGTAAACGGTGCCACTGGGTTTGTCGGAACTCATGTGGTCAAGTCGTTGGTCGAGCGGGGCGTGCGACCGCGCGCAATTGTTCGTCGTGGTGCTGTAGGACGTGATATCGATGGTCTGCGGCAGTTGGGGGCTGAGATAGCCGAAGTGAACTTTGAAGCCGTCGATGGTTCAGTCATCGAAGCGCTAAGGGGTGCTGGTAGCTTAGTACACTTGATCGGCAGTATTGCCCCCAAGCGCGGAACACATTTTGACTCTCTGCACCAAGGGATTGCATCTCGGTTTATATCCGCTGCAAAAGAAACGGGCTTGGCCAAGATAGTGATGGTGACTGCGCTTGGCGCTGCTCCTGATGCCCCATCTGAGTATCACCGCAGCAAGTGGCATGCTGAAGAAGCACTGCGTCGCTCGGGGTTGACCTACGTGATCTTGCGCCCGTCGCTGATAGTGGGCCGTAGTGTGGGGCATCGCGATTCAAAAATGGTGCGTCGCTATCTGGAACTGATCAAGAGCAAAAAGAAGGTACCACTCGTCATGGGTGGTGCTAACCTCGTGCAGCCGATATTTATCGGGGATTTGGTCGAAGCCGTAGCAAGAGCGCTCGAGCAAGAGACGTGGGATAATACAGAGCTTGAACTTGCTGGTGACCAGGTGCTGACTACAAGGGATTTTGTCGGCGCATTGATGAAGACGCTCCATGTGCAGAAGGACTTCGTCAGTATCCCGAGGCCACTCGCATGGTGTGTGGGGTTGCTTGCCGAGCAGCTGCAAACGGTACCCATTCTATCTCGCGACCAAGTGCGGATCGCAGGTATTAATGGCAATACCAAGCACAACGCTTTAGTGGAAGATTTTGGGATTACACCGCAGCGTCTTGAAGACGTGCTCGGTGTGTATCAACAATAATTAGGAAATAATACTACAGGACTGTGGAACCATGGGCGAGACCAAAAATAAAGAATTCAATTCTTTTGCTGAATTTTACCCGTACTACCTGTCCAAGCACATGCGGTGCGGAACTAAGATCGCCCACTGTATCGGCACAATCGGATTCGTCGTGCTTCTTGTTGTGGCGGTGCTGCTGCAACGGTGGGTCCTTGGGCTAATGGGGATCGCCTTTGCTTATGGCTTCGCCTGGGTGAGTCATTTTTTCGTGGAGCAAAATCGCCCAGCAACGTTTCGTTATCCGCTGTACTCTCTAATGGGTGATTTTAAAATGTGTTTCGAAATTCTCACACAAAAGCGCAGTCTAAATTCTGAGAAGCAATGATTCAGGCAGTAGATAAACCAGCTGAGGCCCTATTAACTAAGGTAAACTTGGCTTTACCCGATGGCACCTCAGGAAGTTACTACATCTATCCTGAGGGTCAGACTCGCTTCAAGCGAGTGTTGGTGTATGTCCATGGCTTAATAAGTGACCAGAACTGGTTTCGCATTCCGAAAAATTTGCCTGATGACACCGGCATTCTTTTCTTGCTACGTCAACCGCGCACGCACGCGGAACATTTTGCCACCTGGACAGATAATTATGAAGCTTGTATGGAACACTATCGCGAAACCCATCATGCGAGTTGGTATCATCTCATCGCGCAGTGCTATGGCACTCAAATTGGTCTTCACTGGAGCATGACAAGGCCAGAGAGTTTTGACAGCCAGACGCTTGTTTGCCCACCGGTAGTAATGCGTCAGGATTTTTCGGTTAGAGAAAAATTTGGAATTTTGTTCGGAGCGAAAAAACAGTTTCGACGCAGCCTGCTTCATCCAAGTACCTATGGCCGTTTACCGAGCCTGATTCGCTTTATCAAGGAAAACCCGACGACCACCTTTACCTTTAGTAACTCTTTTTTTATGCAAACCGGCTTATTGCGCCGGTGGCTTAAGAAATATCTGTTTACCTTTTCCGTTCCAACGCACTGCATCTATTTCTCAGACGACGAGGTACAAGAGCCTGTTGGGCTGCCGTTACGCTATGACCATATTGAGCTTCCCGATCGCCGCACCTTTATGTTTTCCTACCACTACGCGGAACTACTGCCCAATCGTGACAAGTTTTGGGATGCTGTGTTTACGTTTCAACTTGAGCAAGAACGCGAGTTTGAGTTTGAGGGAACAGTAGACACGGTGCTTGTGACGGGAGCTACGGGGTTTCTAGGCGCCCACATCGTGCGCGGTCTCCATGCAGACGGCAAGAAAGTGATTGTGTTTGCTCGCAATCTAGAAAAAGCGAATGGAATGTTCCGGGACCTGGGGGAGCGAGTCGAGTACCGAGAGGGATCACTTTCTGATATCGATTCTATTG
>JBPCXM010000789.1:0-8841 GCA_051008535.1 Pseudomonadales bacterium
CGAGTCAACGGGTCACTGCGATTGATAACGATGTTTTCGGCGCCTTGATAAACTGCCAGCTTGGCACGCTGATAGGCTTGTATATCAGCGTAGCGATCCATATGGTCGGCGCTGACGTTGAGCACTGTCGCCACATTCGCACGCAACTCCCGGCAGCGCTCTAGTTGAAAACTCGAAAGTTCAAGCACACTGAGTTCGTGCTCTGAATCGAGCAGCTCTAGCACTGGCACACCAATATTGCCACCCACTGCTACGTGCTTACCACTGCGCTTGGCCATATTGCCTACTAGCGTTGTCACCGTGCTCTTGCCGTTCGATCCAGTAATCGCAAGCAACGGTTTGGCATCGGCTTGGCGAAACAAGTCGATATCGCTGCTTAGCTCAACCCCTTCGCGCAAAGCGTGGGCAATGGACGGTTCTTGTAATGACACACCGGGACTGACGATGATTTTCTCTGCCGCTTGCAGTACGTCGCCTGGTAGCGCACCAGTGACAATTTTCAGGTCGGGCAATTCGCGCCTGGCTTGATCTAACGCAGGAGGTGTAGCGCGCGAATCAACCAGCACGACGGGTATGTTCTGCGCGCGCAGATAACGCGCGCAGGATAAACCGGTCATACCCAGGCCGACGATGACATAGCTGCCTTTTTGCATTGTTATTGAGGAGTTCACAGCTTCAGTTTTCACAAAAAATCAACGTAGTTTCAATGTGGCCAAGCCGAATAACACAAGTATCACCGTAATAATCCAGAAGCGGACGATCACTCGTGGTTCGGGCCAGCCCTTTAATTCAAAATGATGGTGTATCGGCGCCATCCTAAATATGCGCCTCCCCGTCAATTTGTAGGATGCGACTTGTAAAATCACCGACACCGTCTCCATCACGAAAATGCCGGACATAATGAAAAACACAATTTCATGCCGCGTGATCACTGCGATAACACCCAGTGCAGCACCAAGCGCAAGGGCGCCAACGTCACCCATAAAAATCTGCGCGGGGTAGGTGTTAAACCACAAAAAACCCAGTCCGGCTCCGGCCAGCGCGCCGCAAAAAACGATCAGCTCACCGGCGCCCGGCACGTAGGCGATATGCAGGTACTCGGCAAACTTCGAGTGGCCAGACAAGTAAGCTATCATCGCTAACGCGGTAGCAATCAACACACAAGGCAAGATCGCCAGGCCATCGAGTCCATCCGTTAGATTGACGGCATTGCTGCTGCCGACGATAACGAAGTAGGTGAGCACAACAAAAAAGCTGCCCAACTCAAGGGCTACATTTTTGAAGAACGGCACAAAAAGCTGTGTTTCCACCGGATTGACCGCGGTGTAAAAAAGTAATAGAGCCGCCGCCAGGCCACCCACCGATTGCCACAGGTATTTCCAGCGGGCGGGCAATCCACGTGGGTCTTTTTCGATAACCTTGCGATAGTCATCGACCCAGCCGACGGCCCCAAATACGATGGTGACAAGCAAAACGGTCCACACATAGCGATTGCTGAGGTCGCACCACAGCAAGGTACTGATGATGATGCCGACCAGAATCAAGGCTCCGCCCATGGTCGGCGTGCCGGATTTGCTAAAGTGAGTTTCCGGGCCATCGTCACGCACTGCCTGACCGATTTGATGATAGTTAAGCCGCTTGATCATCGTCGGCCCTACCAGTAAGGTGATCGCCAATGCGGTCAGTACGCTCAATATGCCGCGTAAGGTGAGGTATTGGAATACCTGAAAGGCGCTAATGTATTGCGCGACAAAGTCCGCCAGCCAGAGTAACATCGTTAGCTAACCTCTCCGTCGGCGCACAGGCTGGCGACCAGATGTTCCATGCCAGCACTGCGGGAGCCCTTGACGAGAGCCACGTGATCACCGCTGAGCAAAGTCGCGCAGTATTCAGCCGCCGCGTTACGATCATCGAAAGCGCGCGCTGACTCACCGTAGGCTCGCGCCGCAAACGCGCTGAGCTTGCCGACTGTGACAAATTGCTCGATACCCCGTGCACGCACGTATTCGCCAATTTCTGTATGCAGTTTCTCGGCATTCTCACCCAACTCGGCCATATCGCCGAAGATAAAGAAACGTGCCCCCGGATACGCCGCCAGCACATCCAACGCGGCTTTCACAGAGTCAGGATTGGCGTTATAACTGTCATCTATCAGCACCGCACCGTGCAAGCCCTTGCGCACCTGCATGCGCTGACCGGTAGAAACGAAGTTTTGCAAACCCTCGCAGATATCTGACAATTCGATACCTACCGCTACGGCCACACCAGCTGCCGCGATGGCGTTGGTGATATTGTGAGCACCAAGTACAGGCAGTTCGACTGGCGCATCACCAACAGGGGTATGCAATCGAAACGACCAGTGCTGATTGGTTTGCAGCTGTAATTCGCTGGCATATACGTCAGACGCAGCATCCGAAATGCTAAAGCGAACCAATCGTTGCTGCTTAAGCCCGGCAAGCCATCCTGCGGCAAACGGGCAATCGAGATTAATGACAGCAACGCCATCGTCGGTCAGGCCGGCAAAGATTTCGCCTTTAGTTTTGGCGATGTTTTCCAGAGAACCGAAGCCTTCGAGATGGGCGGCAACAACACGCGTTACCAGTGCCACGTCTGGCCGCGCCAACCGGGTAAGGTAGTTAATGTCGCCGAGTTGAGCGGCGCCCATTTCAAGCACCGCGAATTGATGCTGTGGTGCTAGATCCAACAAGGTCAGCGGCAGACCAATCTCGTTATTGCGGTTGCCCTGAGTCGCCAATACACCTCCGGTGCGACTCAGAATGCTGCTCAACATATCTTTTGTGGTGGTTTTGCCGACACTGCCAGTCAGGCCAATCACCTTGCCTTTGAAGGCCGCACGGTTCAGTGCACCCAACTCACCTAAGGCTTCGATGGCATCCGGCACCACGATCTGATTGGCCGCATGTTGCTGAAGTTGTTCCACTACAGCACCACAAGCGCCGTTGCTGATTGCTTGGTCTACAAATGCATGGCCGTCGAAGTTATCACCCTTGATGGCGACAAAGAGATCGCCTGCTGCCGCACAGCGCGAGTCGATGCACACGTGTTGAAAATGTACATCAGCTCCGCTCTGTTGACCCTTAAGCGCCTTGGCTACTTGTGACAAGCTCATCGCTGCTAGCATTAGTGAACCGTCCGCTTACTTAAAGCGCTTTGCACTACGCTAAAGTCGTCGAACGGCAGTTTTTCGTTATTTACTTCCTGATAGTCTTCGTGACCTTTGCCGGCCACCAGCACGCAATCGTCGACATGTGCAGATTGCACGGCGAACTCAATGGCACGGGCACGATCAAGCTCGATATGTATTTCACCAAGCTTGCTGATGCCACTCACAATATCGGCTGCGATCACATCTTCAGCTTCGGTGCGGGGGTTGTCATTGGTCACGACCACGTGATCCGCCAGAAGCTCGGCGATCTTACCCATGGGCGCACGTTTACTCTTATCGCGGTCTCCACCACAACCGAAGACAACCCACAACTGACCGGTACAGTGCCGGCGTAATGCTGCCAACGCGTTTTGCAAAGCATCTGGCGTGTGCGCATAGTCGATCACAATATGCAAACCGATATCATTGGGCACGGTTTGCATGCGACCCGCGGCACCCTCCAGCTCGCTAACCGCTTCGATGACGCGTTCAAATTCAAAGCTCTCGGCACACAGGCTGCTGATCACTGCCAACAAATTACTGAGATTAAATTCCCCAAAAAGCTTGCTGGTTACCTCTGCACTACCCCAGGGAGAATGCACGGTTGCGCGCATGCCTTGCGCGCCAAAGACGATATCATCTGCCCATACATCGGCAGTCTTTTGACCAACGCTGTAAGCCAGCACCTGCAGTTGTGGGCGCTGCTTGAGTCGTGTTGCCAGTTGCTCTCCCAGTGCGTCATCAATATTGAGCACTGCAGTTGTGAGACTTTCGCGTTCGAACAATTTGCTTTTTTGTGCTGCGTAATCGGCCTCGCTGGCGTGATAGTCCAGGTGGTCGTGGGTGAGGTTGGTAAAAACGGCTGTGCGCACTGCAATGCCGGCAATTCGATTTTGCGCCAGTGCGTGCGAAGACACTTCCATCGCCACCGCTGCGCAACCGCGTTGCAGAAGCTCAGCGCATATCTCATGTGTTGAAAACACGTCAGGAGTGGTATATCCAGTGGCCGCGTAGTTATCATCTACACCCCAACCCAAGGTGCCAATAAATCCGCAGCTGGCACCCAGCCGGCTGTGCAAGCTGGCATAGGCGCTGCAACAACTGGTTTTGCCATTGGTGCCGGTGACCGCGAATACGGCGAGTTCCTGGCCGGCTTTGCCATACATATTGTGGGCAATCTCTCCCAAGTGCTGTTCGAGGTTTTCGACAACAATGCAAGGTACCGCAAGCGCCTTAACATCCAAGCGCGCATGTTGATCGACCAGCACTGCGCCGGCGCCATTGGCAATGGCACTGTCAATAAATTCGGCGCCATGCGAGTTACCGCTGCGCACCGCTACGAAAAGCTCGCCGGGCTGGATAGTGCGCGAATCGAGGCGCACACCAGGAACAGAAATAGTCGTGCTGACGTCCGCGTTCATACCACGCAACAGTTCGACTATTGGCCGAGCGCCACGCGTAGTCATTGTAGGAGTAGCATGCATCTAAACCGGCCCCGCAAATTGCATCGCGTCGGGGGGTATGTTTAATAAGCGCAGACTCTCGCCCATGACTTTTGAAAACAATGGTGCCGCGACCTGGCCGCCAAAGTAAGCCTCTCCAGTTGGATCATCAATCACGATGGCCGCCACCAGGCGCGGATTGCTCGCCGGCGCATACCCGGCAAACACGGAGACGTAGCGACTGTCTTCATAACCTGCGGTACCAACCTTATGCAGCGTGCCAGTTTTTCCAGCCACCAGATAATTCACGACGCGCGCGCGTGTTGCCGTACCGCCTTTGCCGGTGACTGCTTGCAACATCGTATCCACCCGGTCGGCAACCGCGGAATCGATCACTCGCTCGGCGGGAGCTGCTGTTTCACGCTTCAATAGGGAAATTTCTTTTTTAACACCACGGTTGGCCAACACATTATAGGTTTGCGCCAGCTGTAGCGGCGATACAGACAAGCCATAACCGTAGGCCATGGTGACGGTGTGCAAAGGATGCCAATGCAAATAGTCGGGCAGTATGCCGGCACTCTCGCCAGGAAATCCGGTAGAGGGTGGTTCGCCCAAGCCAACCCGGCGCAACACGTCACGCACGGCACCATCGGCCAGACTGAGAGCGATTTTGCTGGTGCCCACTTGACTGGATTTTTGCAGAATAGTCGTCAGATCTATGACACCATTATTCGAGTGGTCGGCCAGTTTCTTGCCTTCCACATTGATGTAGCCAGGCCGCGTATCGATCAGTGTGTTAGGCATGTACTGACCGCTTTCCAACGCTGCGACCATCGTCAATGGTTTAATGGTCGAACCAGGCTCCAGCACATCGGTCATGGCGCGATTGCGCATCGCTGAAGGCGTTAGATACAGGCGTTGGTTGGGGTTGTACGAGGGTTGATTAACCATGGCCAGTACTTCGCCGGACACGCTGTCCAGTATGACCACCGAACCCGACTTGGCTTTGAAACGCTTGATGGCGCTTTTCAGTTCGCGGTAGGCGTGGTATTGCAAGCGCATGTCGATACTGAGCGCGATGTCTTTACCGTGACTGGCTTCTTCGACGAGTTCCAAGTTTTGGATCACCTTGCCGTAGCGGTCTTGCAATATGCGTTTGGAACCCGACTGGCCGCTCAACCAGCCGTTGTAAGCCAACTCCAGCCCTTCAACACCGCGCTCATCGATATCGGTAAATCCCAACAAATGGGCCGTGACTTCACCTGCCGGGTAGAAGCGCTTGTGTTCACCGCGTGAGTACACACCAACTATGCCAAGGTCGAGAATTTTCTGCGCTTTGGCGGGCGGCAAATGCCGGCGCAGATAGATAAACTCCTTTTTCGCATTGGCTTCTAGTTTGCGCGCCAAAGTATCTTCCGCGATACCGGCGGCGGCCGCAATATGCCGCCACTCCTCGCGTTGCTCCAACAGCTCTTGCGGGTTCAACCAGATCGATACAACGGGCGTACTGATAGCTAACGGTTTGCCGTTGCGGTCGGTAATCATGCCGCGGTGTGAACTGGAGATAACTGTACGTATCGAACGGTCGTTGCCAGCGTTTTGCAAAAATGCAGCACCCTTGTCACCATCGAGAACCTGCAACATCAACAGGCGCACAACCAGCGCGCCAGCCAAACACAACAACAAGCCGGCTATGAGCAGGAAACGCCAATCAGAAGCCGTGCTTTTCAATTTTTCACCGCCACTATATGTTTGCTATCCGGCGCCAGCATATTTAGTTCTTTGCGTGCCTTGCGCTCAACTAGTGTATGAGTGGAAAATGCGCTTTCCTCCAGCAGCAACTGACTCCACTCCACTTCTTTTTGCACGGCTTCCTGCTGTAGGGTTTGCAGTTCGTGAAACATGCGCCGCGAGTTGTGGCTGTTAAAAATTACCAGCAAGGCACTAATCAACAATGCACACAACAACAGCAAGGGTAGAGTCCTTGCGCCGCGGTAAACCCGCTTCAGTGTGCTCATTGTGTCGCCCTGCTCTTTACAACTGTTGTTATGAGTTCAACTACGCTTTTCAGCAACGCGCATAACCGCGCTGCGCGCTCTTATATTGTTTTCGATTTCGCTCTGCGTAGGTTTGATTCTTTTCCCCAGTGGCCGCAAGGCCGGCTCACGGGTCGCAGTATTTCGCAGCGGAATATAGGCCGGCGCATGCGCGATGTTGTCGAAGCCTGCACTGCGCATAAAGCGCTTGACGATGCGGTCTTCCAGCGAGTGAAAACTGATGACTACCAA
This sequence comes from Pseudomonadales bacterium, assembly GCA_051008535.1. Lineage (GTDB taxonomy): Bacteria > Pseudomonadota > Gammaproteobacteria > Pseudomonadales > JAUIET01 > JBBKXJ01. Next base: position 6,897 of record JBPCXM010000789.1, read on the forward strand.
GCGACCTGATGAAGTCAATAAATCCAACGCCTGGTCCAGCATCTGCTGCAGGTCAGTTAACTCATCGTTAATGAATATGCGTATTGCCTGGAACGACTTGGTAGCAGGATGCCGCTTGGGCTCCCAGCGGGGGTGCGCTTGCTTTATTATGGCCGACAGTTGCGTGGTCGTGGTAATTTCCTGTTCGTCACGTGCAGCGCAAATTGCGTTGGCTATACGACGGGCGAAGCGCTCCTCGCCATAGGTCTTGAGCACACCGGCAATTTCTTCGCTGGTTGCGCTATTAACCCATTGCGCAGCGCTGATACCCGCGACTGGGTTCATGCGCATGTCGAGAGGACCATCATTGCTAAAGCTAAAACCACGTTCTGCCTGGTCGATCTGCGGCGAGGAAACGCCGAGGTCCAGCAGAATGCCAGCGATTTCGCCGTGAATACCCTGCTGTTCTAGTTGCTGTTTCATTTCGGTAAATGATCCCGAATACATCTCAAAGCGCGACTCGTTTGCCGCTAATTCCTGGCCCACTTGCACCGCTTGCGGGTCTTTGTCTATGCCGAACAATCTACCTTTTTCACTTAGCCGCGCGAGAATCTCCCGCGCGTGGCCACCTCCGCCAAAGGTGCCGTCGATATATATTCCGTCTTCATTCCACACCAGGGCATCGACTGCTTCAGTGAGCAATACCGTCTGGTGACCGCTCATCAATAAGAGAATCCATCCAGCAACTCGGCAGCCTCGCCGCTATTCATCAGATCCTTCAATTCATCGTTTTGCGCCGCCCAGTCCTGTTCGTTCCACAGCTCGATATTTTTCCCCATACCGGCGAGCACCAACTTGCTGTTTAGATGCGCGTATTCACGAAGTACTGGCGGAATGAGTAAACGTCCGTTAGCATCCAGGTCTACCTCGCGCGCGTTGCCGACAAATTTGCGTTGAAACTGTTTCACGATTTGATTCGTGTTGGAGCGAGATAGCAGGTCTTCGAGAACAGCGTGCCAGGTAGACGGCGGATAAACGAGCAAACAATCGGAAGCAGGATCGCAGGTTATGACCAAACTATTATCGACATCATCGGGCATCTGCTTGCGCAACGCGCTAGGCAACGCAAAGCGTCCCTTAGCATCCATCGTTGCGTTGCTCGGCCCGTGAAACAAATTTGTCCCCATTTACTTCTACACTTATCGGGAAAAGGATGCTAAAAAACCACAAACATCCACTAAAAACCACTTTTTCCCACTTGATGCGACTATATGGATTGCACGACTGGCTTGTCAACAGTCAAAACGTCAAATCTGTCACGAAATGGGCTTATAAATCAGGATCTTGCTGAGATTTTACGAGATATTGCAGAGTTCTTGTAGATCGTAAGACACTAAAGCGCTTAGCATATATGCTCTTGTTTTAGACATTTAAAGTAATGCTTTAACTTCTATACTCTTTTGTCATATTAATGTCTTTTTATGGTCGCCAACAGAATATGTTGGCCTTGTCGTGACACCCCAAAATCTCCGCGCTACCTGCCGATTATTATTATTGGCAGATCCGACAAGACTTGGTCGGGTTCAGAGACGCGCTGCACGCCCTGGAAAACAGTTAGAGTTGGCCTGTAAGCCGGGTTTTGTCGTGAACAGTCATTCATCTGGGGCAGACGTCGCCGCTTGCCTCAAGCGACCTACCCGGATCCGATGCGGGCCGCACTAGGATCCCTATTTGGTCTTGCTCCGAGTGGGGTTTACCTTGCCGCGAAATGTTGCCACTCGCGCGGTGCGCTCTTACCACACCATTTCACCCTTACCGAACCCTTGCGAGTCAGGCGGTATACTTTCTGTTGCACTTGCCGTAGGCTCGCGCCTCCCAGGGGTTACCTGGCACCCTGCCCTATGGAGCCCGGACTTTCCTCCACTATCTTGCGATAACAGCGACTGTTCGGCCAACTCTGCGGATA
>JBPCXM010000790.1:0-5967 GCA_051008535.1 Pseudomonadales bacterium
CCGTAAATTCCATGCCAGGTAGGCAGGCGCTCTTTTACCCAGCCCGGTTTGGTGTCGAGCTGGAAGCCGCTAGCGGGGTAAGGCACGGGAATGTGATCATAAATGGTCTGGTATTTCTGCTCCGGCATGAAAGGGCCGTGCGGCGCTTTGTGACCGAGAACCAGGGCGAAAGGCGTAGATGAGTCGCGACTTGTTAGCCAATCCAGCGCCATATCGGTGACCTCTTCCGTGTAGTAGCCCTTGACCAATCGCCGCTCGCCATCGACGTTGAACGTGGTATCGTAATATTTCCCTTGGCCTTTGTGGGTTATCCAGTAATCGAAACCCGGGCGTTTCGAATCGTCGTCCTCGCCCATATGCCATTTACCTACCCAAGCGGTTTCGTAGCCGGCGCGCTGCAATACCATAGGGAAACTTTCCAGTTCCGCCGGATAGTCAGTAAAGTTGTTACTAACACCGTGCGTATGAGCGTAAGTGCCGGACAAGAACGACGCGCGGCTGGGAGAGCAAAGCGAGGTCGTGACAAACATATTGCTAAACCGCGCACCCTCCGCGGCCAAGCGATCGATATTAGGTGTTTTGATACCCAGTAGGGGTTTCTCATGGAAACCGACCGCGTCTGCTCGCTGGTCATCGGTCAGGATAAAGACTACATTTGGCCGCGGTTTTGGTGATTGATCCGGTTGTAACGCTCCTTGCTCGTCATCCGTACTGAATGGACAACCCGCTACCATTATAACCAACACCAAACCAACGCTTAGCAAACCTATTCTCGCAATCTTGCTCACGATCTACTTTACTCCCGAATAAATTCGATGACGGCAACGATGTAATCCGGCCGGCTGTTCTTCTCATCATGTAACGCTTCAGATACCAGATAGATATTCTGTTGACCTGCAACATCTTGCACATCGAAATCATAGAAATCTGTATCGGTGGGCATCGCCAGGTTGGTGACTTCTATCGTTTGTTTGCCCAATAAAGTTCCGTCCGGCGAATCCAGCCTTAATCCTAACTCACCACCGCCAGTAATCAGCTTACTGGTTGCTACACCGACGCGCACCTTGTCGATACCCGTCAGGTCAATTTTTTCAAACGAAGCCCAGGCACGTTCTGTCAGTTCAGTAGCCGGCTTAAAAATTAGTATTTTGGTTTCCTGCCCAGGGATAGGAAAAGCAATGGCATTATTAATCGTTGTGGCGGCTTCCATTTTTAAACGAGGGTGACGGTAAATCCGGGATTCATTCATCGATAACGGCTTGGCACCTTCTCCACCCTTGTCGGTATAGCTAACCTGTAGAATGTAGGTGCCGCTATTGAACTCGCCCAGCATTTCATCGACCTGGGCATTAGCCTCATGCTGGTCGAAGGTAATCTTGCCATCCAAGGGTAAACCGCCGCCGGTAGCCCCCCGCTGATTGGGCTGTATAATGGCAGCAATCATCGCCCTGGCCTCGTTTTCATCATGTTGCGGATGCGGCGCCATGGCGTGCTGCCCCCAAACGCCACCACCACCGTTTAGTACCTTTGCGGCCAGCTTCTCCAACGCTGTTTTATCATCCGCATAGCGCTGCGCAATTGCGGTAAAACTAGGGCCAACGGAGGACTTATCCTGTGCATGGCAAGCAAAACAGTCGCTGTCTTTCATCAACGCCATACCTTCCGCAGCGCTGCCGGCAGCCTCCTGGTGGCCAATGGCTGCTTGTGCGACATCGTAACCCTGCGGTATGTAAGCAAAGGTCACCGTGACGTCGACCGCTGGGATACTACCATCGTCGCTTGCGCCATCTTCCAGGTCCTTCACCATAACCTGGTAATCCAACGTAGTGTTATCCCAATAAAACGTGCTGTTACCACCAGCTAAATCGATGTCGATTGCAGGCGGCTCGTTGCCAGCCAAAACCAGCACACTAGCTGAATCGGCCGCATGTTCGGCATCGGTAACGGTCAACTGAATTTGGTATTCGCTCGCCTGCTGCATGCTGAATTCGGCATCGGCAGTGTCTGCTATACGTTGTACTGGTTTGCCACTTTTCATTAGGTCCCAGGCGAAAGACAGCTCTTCTACCGGCCCGTTGCGATCGAAAGAACCTTCCGCACTCAGCTTGACCGTTAGCGGAACGGCACCTGCGGGTTTGTCGACGCTGGCAACGGCGATCGGTGGCGGATTCTCGGCACCATAGTATTCAATGCGGGTCAGGTAGGCATCTTCGTTCTGGCTAAACCACGAACTGCCGTATTCCAGCATGTAAATAGAGCCGTCCGGGGCGAATTTAAAATCGATGGGCGCAGAAAACAGGCCTTCCTCCAAAAACGGCTCGATCTTGCTAATACTGCCATCTTCTTCGACAGTAACCGCCTTGACCCAACGCCGTACCCAATCGTAAATAAATAGCTTGCCTTGGTAATAATGCGGCAGTTTGAGCGGGTTGTCGGGATAGTCATCGTAGTGGTAAATCGCGCCGGTCATGGCAGAACGGCCACCCTCGCCTAGTTCGATATATTTTTCAGACACGATATAGGGGTAATACATCCAGGCCGGTTGCGCAGGCGGCAACACTCGCGCACCGGTATTATTAGCGGATCGATTCTCCGGCGCCTGCGGGTCAATACGTTCGCCATTTTTGCCCGCTTCAAAATCGTAATAGTAATAAGGCTCGTTATTGCCGATTACGAAAGGCCAGCCAAAATTACCTGCAGCTTCGGTACGATTAAATTCATCGTAGCCCCAAGGCCCGCGTTGATCACTGTAGTCACGCGCATCCGGCCCAACTTCTCCCCAGTAGAGCGCGTCTGTTTTCGGGTCGACATACATACGGAATGGGTTACGCAAGCCCATCACGAAAATCTCGGGCCGCCCTTCTGCTGAATCGGCAAACAGATTATCTTCGGGAATCGCGTAACCGCCTTCGACCAGGGGTTTAATGCGCAAAATCTTGCCACGTAGGTCCTGAGTGTTACCTGCGCCGCGGGCAGCATCGAAACGTTGCCGACCCGGGCGGTCATCATGCGGGCTATAACCATCGGACTCATGCGGGATAGTATTATCACCCACACTGATCCACAGATTGCCATGCTTATCAAACTGTAGGTTGCCACCCGTATGGGAAACTGGCCCATCGTCGATTGGTATTTCCAGCAATACTTCGCCGCTCGCCAGGTCGAGCTTTTGGTTGGCAAACGTGTAGCGGGAAAGCGTGTGTGCGACTTTGTCTCCCTTCTGTAGGGTATGAAACAGGTATAGTTTTTGGTTGCTAGCGTAGTCAGGGTCGAAAGTCGCGCCAATCAGACCATTCTCCCCTTGGTGGTAGACGTCTACTTTGGCCAGCTCCACCGATTTGCCTTGTGACGCATCGAAATACATTAACTGGCCTTTGCGCTGGATGTAATACAGTTCCCCTTTGGGTTCAAATAGCATGGCCATGGGTTCATCCATGCCGGAATCCAGAATTACTCGTTTCAGGCGCCAGCTTTCCGGCATGGCTTTATGATAGTCCAACCCCGCGCCATCACCCATGGCATAGGTAATACCGCCGACGAGGTGTTGCAAAAATGCTTTTTCGGAATAACTTTCTTCGGTATGGCCCAGGCCAGTATAAAAAGAACGCCCGCCGTCGTAGTCGTGATACCAGGCGATGGGATGTTCGTCACCCATAACGGCACCCTGGTAGCTGGACTCGTCGACAGTCATCAACACGTTGACCGCAGGGTTTAGCCGCTGATAGTCGTACCACTCATCAGCGCGTTGCCAGGTATCGTCCAACAAGGCGGTACTGCTGTGGGCCCTATCCTGCACACGCAAGGTGGCCTGCTGAACATTGGAGGGGTCCGAGGGGTGGCTGAGGAATGCAGCCCCTACCAACCGGGTATACCAGGGCCAAGCGTTATCCTCCCATTCGGTATCAGCGGCGGAGTGAATACCAACAAAACCGCCGCCGGCCTGGATATAACGCTGGAATGCCTCCTGTTGCTCTGCACCGAGCACATCGCCGGTGGTATTTAGGAATATCACGGCCTGGTAGTTTGCCAATTCTTCTTGGTTAAACAGAGAGGCGTCTTCGCTGGCTACTACGTTGAATTCCTGTTCACGCCCAAGTTTGGTCACAGCTTCAACACCGGCGGCGATGGAGTCATGCCGGTAGCCGCTAGTTTTGCTAAATACCAGCACCTTGCGGTCGAAATCGGGGATCGGGCTGTCCCAGATAAATAGGTAGTAGGCCACAGCGACTGCGGCTAACAGGGCCATCAAGCCGATACCCAACTTTTTTAGTTTACCAGCCATATGCCAAGGCCTAGTGTATCCAACCGCGCATATTGGTTTCCATTTCCTGCTGTTTGGCTGCGAAGACTTCCTGCAATTTTGAGAATTCCTCGGTATGAGTCATGGAAGTGTCATAGGACTCGTTGTAATCCACAGCCATATCAAACAACCACGGTCCCTTGGGAACTCCCATGGCAAAACCGCCAGGGGTGTAGTAGATTTTACGCTGGTCGTGATATTTAAAGCGGCTATCGCGCACCGCCTTCAGGGTTTCGCCGCTAAAGTAATACAGATAGTCATTTGGCGAATCCGCACCACCTGCCAACATGGATTTTATGCTTTTGCCATCGATGAGCCGGTCTTTCGGTAGTGGCAAATCAAGCCAGTCCAGAATCGTCGGAAACCAATCAATCCCCATACTGAGGCCATCTAGCTTACGCCCTCCCGCGATAACCTCAGGCCAATGCACAATCATTGGCACATGCATGCCACCTTCAAATGTATCGGCTTTACGTCCTCGATTCGAGCCCGGGCTACCTTGGAACCAGGGGCCATTGTCGCTGGTCAGTAGAATGATTGTGTTGTCATAAACATCTTGCTCTTTTAATGTTGCTACAATTCGCGCTATCCCCTTATCGATATCTTCCACGACATCACCGTACAAACCACCAGTTGATTTACCTTCCTGCTCGGCGGAGCTGAAAAGGGGGATGTGAGGAAAATTATGGGCATAGTATAAAAAGAACGGTTGGTCGCGGTTTTTCTCGATAAATTTCACCGCCTCGACACTGTATAAGTCGTTAAGCTGGGTTTGGTCCGTGGGATCGGGTATTTCGATAGCACGATTTCGGTATAGTGGGAATGGGGTCATATCGTTGCTGTACAAAGCGCCAAAATATTCCGTAAAACCAAAATCGTTAGGCTGGGAAGGCTTCTGGTCACCCAGGTGCCACTTGCCTACCATACCCGTCTCATAACCTGCCGCGCCAAGTACATCGGCCAGCGTAACTTCCTCAGTCGGTAGACGAAGATTGATGCCCATGGCCTTGTGTGGCCAGTTGATCTTGGAATCGGACGGGTGCACCACCTGAGGCATGCCCGCTCGCAACGGCAAGCGGCCGGTTAGCAAGCCTGCACGCGAAGGAGTACAGACCGGAGCGGGTGCGTAGTAGTTAGTGAGCATCACCCCGTTATTGGCTAACGCATCGATAGCTGGCGTTTTTATCGCAGTCGCTCCGGTGACACCGAGATCACCATAGCCTAGGTCATCCAACAGGACTAAAACGATATTGGGTCGTAACAAGCCACTGCGGTCTAACTGTTTTACGGATTGCAAATAGGCCTGTTTTGATGCGAGCTTCTCTTCATTGTCTTCCTGCTGATAAAGCGCGATTTTGCCGCCAAACCATAGAATAGGTAGCAGGATTAAAACCAGTAAGGCCAATAGCAGTTTTTTCATTTTTATTCCTGTTAAGAACAGCCTCTATGGCAGCTCAAAAGCAACCTCGTCGCTTTCTTTCCATCCGTAACGAATGGCCTTGGCGACCAGTTGTTTCCCTTCAGTTATTGCAAATTCATTCGTGTAGAGCTGCCAGTCACCATTATCCAAGCGGTAGCCAATGGATGCGCCTTCACTGGCGCTGGTAATCGTGGCGCTACCGTTGATAACGGCTACTTTAGGGGCGGCAGTTTTTTGCTGCTCTCCG
>JBPCXM010000791.1:0-3071 GCA_051008535.1 Pseudomonadales bacterium
TGACATGCTCAGCAACGACAGCTACCAGCTGTATCTGGCGCCATCGAGTGACGAAAACGTTGCCACCGATAACGCAGTACCGGGTACATTGTGGATCTTCGAAGAGGGATCGGCCTTTGCACCCGCGGCAGTCGTCTTTTTTGAAGCAGTGCTTTATCGAGGCAGCTTGGCAGAAAAGCAGGAAGCGATCAGAGAGCTGCGGCGACTCGGCACGCCGGTAGCAATTCAGGCCCTGAGCCTTGCGCTTGCAGATGAGAATGGGCGTGTCCGTGACAGCGCATTCGCCGCGCTCGAGAATGTCGGTAGTGGCGACGCGCTGGGTGCCATCGCAAGTGCGGCAATGGACAGCGACGCGTGGATCCGAAGCGAGGCGGCAACCGCTCTCGCATCCGGCGACAACGAGACTTTGAAAGAATATCTGGTGAAAGCCCTCGATAATCCGGATCCCAGGGTGCGCATGTCTGTTGTGGAGGCCCTGGCAGATGTTCCCTGGGGCGCTATGACCAACCAACAACTGGTAGCAGCTCTCAACCGCGCACTCAAGGACGAAAATCCGGAGGTCCGAATGAAGGCGATCGATTCGCTGGAGGAGATCGGCGGAAATATCGCGTTTCAGGCTTTGATGCAGGCGAAAAAAGACCAGGATTCTGATGTGGCAGATCCAGCCAGCGAGTCGTTGTCCTCACTATATAAACAGAAGTAAACATCCCTCGGCTTTGCTGGGGGGATATTTACTCGCGGCTAGCTTGATCGCCCATGTGCCGCCCTAATTCTAAAACGTCAGCAACGTTGCGCTCACCGGCCAGACAAAGAACTCAATGTCATGTTTCGGCTACTCTTGCTGTCGGCCAAAACCGGTTACCGCCTATTGCGAGAAGAGTTCAAAGCTGACAGTCAGAATGTCAGGCGCAGAAGAAGTTTTTTGGGGTCACTGTTGATTTGCATCCAACATTGATCCACCGTTTGCATCGAATGTTTGACCATTGTCGGTCGAGCATAAAATTGAAAGTGTGAGCTTTTTCGATTAAAGAGTGGATCAACTATTGGATGCAAAAAAAAATTAAAAGAGGGTCAATCGAACATGCAAATCAACACTGGTAGAATCTGGCGAACGAATTCGCGGTGAGTTGCTGTGTTAACCCGTTCTTATCAGCGCCTCTGAAGTTTACGCGAGACAAAAAAATGAAAAATGGTGCGTGCTAGCGCAGCAGTCGGCGTATCACGCCCGCGTCCTGCAGCAAGTGTCGAACATCTCTGCGGCGCACAAACTCAGCGTCTATGGCGTAGCGCAGTAAAGCTCGGAATTCTCGCACATTCGTTCGCGCTTTTGGGACGTTGCGTTTGCGTAAGGATTTTCTCAGCTCGCGCAGTTCTGCGCGCAATGCGCGGTTAATGTATCGGGGGACACCCAAAGCCTCAAGGCCTGTCCGTAACGTGCGAGCGACATCCAGAGCAGCGGGGTAGGTGTCTATCTCGTAGGCTAATATACCCCCCGATGGATTGTTTTGCAGCCCGTAACCTACAAACACCATACCGTCACTGATCACAGTGCCTGAGTTCATGCCCGCATGGTGTGGTTTACCCAACCCCAATGACATTGTTTCATTAAGGTCGTCGGTTTGGTCTGAATAAATGATCTCTCCGGTTCGTGCATCCAGCACAAAAAGCGTACCTGCGGTGGTGGTGACAAAAACCAGTGAATTCGCGACACTAAGGTGTCGCAGTGCAGCGCCGGCATTCAAGCTGATAAAGTCATCGCCATTGTCGTTGCGCCAGAGCGATTCACCAGTTCGTGCATCCAAAGCGTAGACTTTCACACGCATCCCAGTGCCGGGGTCATTGTCAGGTTTGGTGTCTTCAACATCCGCCCAAAACGCTGGGCTGAACGTTGCGAAGAAGGCATTGCCGAAGTTACCGCTGTCAAAAGAATCACCGAACTGAGCGTCCGAGAACCCATCGTCAATGCCTTCAAAGCCAACGACATAAACAACGCCATCCGCATAGGCACTGCCGGCTTGAATGCCTCCGATGCCAGTGGGCTTGCTGATAGTACGCTCCCATACTGTGTCACCCGTATCGCGGTTCACCACCCGATACAAACCACCCTTACTGCCGACGCCGGCAAGGTCTAGCTGACGAGCTCCACGACCGACACTCCACAACACGGGTGGCGACAGCACATCGGCATCGCGAGGACCGTCGGGCCTGTTGGGGCCAGTCGATACAGGATCGTTGAGGTTAAATACATCTCCCATGTGAAACTGGTTAAACCAGACAAACTCTCCAGTCACATAGTCGATGGCGTAGATTGCGTCACTCCGATCAACGTAACCGTCGGGAGCAAATTCGGTATCCGGGTAATCCGGATAGGGCCGCGACGTATTTTGGCCAGTCCCTCCAATCACAAGTTGACGATCCTCATCGACCGCAAGGCCCGCACCTGCCGAAACACCGGTGCTAAATCGCTGATTGGTTTGTGGGTTGACATCGATCATAAATCGACGCCACGCCGTGGTCGGAGACGCGGGGTTACTAATATCCACCGCCAGCTGCACTCCAGTCTCGGCACCCTGAACCAGAGCATCGTTGAGGATTACATTAATGCCGGTGATGAATAGTGTACGGTCACCTTGTTCTGCCTCAGTCTGAACAATCACCGAGTCGCCCAGTATAGAGCTGAATGGCAGGTCGGTAATCAGTGCAAACGGATCGACTGCTTCTGTTGTCGGGCCAAAGTCGATTTCCTTACCACCATGTCTCTCAATAGCGTGCAATCGCCCATAAGATGAACCCGCCAGCCAGATATGCTGATCGGTCAGTGCGGGTGCTGTGTATATCAATTCGGGCAGCACTGCTGGGTTACCGGCGGCAAAGTCGGGGTCTACAAGTGTGGTTGTCCAATGTTTGTCCGGGTCAGTGATTGTGCCAGTTGCTGCGTTTCGAGCAAAGACAGTGCCCAGCGCATCGACATAATAGATCGTACCGTCGGCTATCAATGGTGACGCGATCACGCCGACAACGGCAGCCGGAAATTCTAGGCCAAGTACAGATTCCAGAACGAATCCAGCGGG
>JBPCXM010000792.1:0-11029 GCA_051008535.1 Pseudomonadales bacterium
CGCCAATAGTGTGGATTGCGGCGGTGATAGAGCCGGAACGCCGTTCGAAAACTTTGCGGCTTGTGCAGGATTGGGCGGCAGCTTAAATATTATCAGCGAATCCTTTGATGTCAGTACCGATGATGACTGGGACGATTTTTCGCCCAAAGTCGCGGTCGAATTTCACCCCAGCGATGGCATATTGCTGTTCGCTTCAGCTTCCAAAGGGTTCAAGAGTGGCGGATTCGCCGGCTCGCAGGGCGTTGAGGCAGCTGCGACCGATCCTGTCGATCCTGAAATTGCCTGGAATTACGAGTTAGGTTTCAAGGGTGACCTGTTGGATAACAGTTTGCGGCTCAATCTAACTGCGTTTTATACCGATTACGAGGACCTGCAAATTGTGCGCTTCGGGCCAGTGCCGGGGTCTGAGTTCGGTACATTTCAAACCACCAATATCGGTGAGGCCGAGATTCTCGGCGCCGAAGTAGAGTTTACCTGGCATGTAACGGAGAATTTTCGATTCTCCGGTAACTATGCCTACTTGGATACCGAAGTAGACGATCTGATTATTAATACTACAGGTGGTGAGGTTGACGCATCGGGTTCCGATCTGCGGCAAGCGCCGGAGAATTCGGTCAGCATTAGCCTGGCTTACAGTGTGCCAACCGACGCAGGCAACTTCGATGCCCGTCTCGACTATAGCAATATCGATGAGCAAATTACCGACTATATTAATCAAGATACCGTCGTCGAGCGAGCGGAACTGTGGGATGGGAGGATTGCCTGGAACTCGCCCAACGAAAAATGGGAAGTGGCCCTTTGGGGCAAGAACCTGTTGGACAGCGACTACTTTTCCCACAGCTATGTAATCGGTCCGGGTGTGATCGGCGTGTGGGGCGCGCCGCGAACTTTCGGCGTTAGCGCGACTTGGAATTTATAGCACACGCAAGCCGAGCTTGACTAGGAAGACAAAACGGGCACCTCAACGGTGCCCGTTCCTGTTGAATGGTATAAGCCAATTAAGAGTCGAGTCTTATGCAAAAGAAAATTTATCTCATTGCTTTTGCGGGAATCGCGTGCACTGTGGCGGCCTGCAGTAATCTCGAACGTTCCTCGACCGAGTCTTCGGTCATTGATGTAGAAAAACCGCATTCCCATTCCTCAGCAGATATCACGATTTACCGCGACAAATATGGCACACCACAAATATTCGCCAAAGACAACTACGGCGTTTATTACGGCTATGGCTACGCGGTAGCGCAGGATCGTTTATTCCAGATGGAAATGCTAAAGCGCACCACCGAGGGTCGCGTCGCCGAAGTGCTAGGCAGTCAACATCTTGAACTCGACCAGCTTATTCGCACCTCTTACGATCACCGGGCGGTGCACCAACAGCTTGCTGCGCTTGACGAACAAGACAAAGAAGTGTTGCAAGCCTATGCGGATGGCTTTAGCCACAGAATCAATGATGTTTTGGCCGATCAGAAAAATCTGCTGCCCGCGGAATTCAACGCCTTCGATTTCCTACCCGAGACCTGGACCACTTACGACGCGGCTATGATTTTCGTCGGCGCGATTGCCCACCGCTATTCCGATTTCAATTCCGAGCTGGATAACCTGCAATTGCTAAGCCACCTCGAAAAAAAACATGACAAGGAGAAAGCTTGGAAAATATTTAACGCTAGTAAATGGTTGCTGGACGATGATTCACCGACAACGGTACCACGCACAGAAAGTACATCCGCTACAACTGCAATGCCACGGCCCACCGATTTAGCAAAATTTCATTCTGCGCCGGCGACCCGGCGCATTGCCTTGGGGGAACGCGGTGAATTCCTGGGCACCACGGCAACGACGGCTATTGCCGCCTATTTCCGCCAGCGTGTTGGCGAACACGGCTTTAGCGTTAGTCCCGAGTTTACCCCGGCGAGCAATTATTGGAGTTCCAATAAAATGCGCGATGCCAATGCGGCGCTGGTCAACGGCCCACAATTTGGCTGGAGCGTGCCTTCTTACGTCTATGGCGTGGGGTTGCACGGCGGTGATTTCAATGTCGTGGGCAATACGCTGTTGGCGCTGCCGGCGCTGTTGTTCGCGCACAACACCCATGTGGGCTGGGGCAGCACCGCGGGCTTGAGCGACCAGGTGGATGTGTTTGTCGAGCGTTTGAATCCAGAGGACACGAATCAGTATTGGCATAACGGCGAATACAAGGCATTCGAAGCATGGCCGGAAACCATCACCGTGCGCGATGCTGAACCGATCACTGTCACCGCGCGGCGCTCGGTTCACGGTATGGTTCAATCGTTAGATAAAGAAAATAACCGGGCGTACACGCGGGCGCGGGCCTGGGAGGGCGGCGAGCTGAAAACCTTGCTGGCGTGGATTAACTTGGCGAAAGATAAATCGCTGGACGCTGTGCAACAGCGGGTGGCAGCGGTAACCACCAATATTAATTTCTATTATATGGACCGAGACGGCAATCTTGGCTACACGCACGGGGGTCGTTACCCACGCCGGGCGGAGGAGCAAGATTCACGCCTGCCCACGCCCGGCGATGGTGAGTTGGATTGGCAAGGGTATAGGCCAGCCAGCGAAAATCCCGCAGTGCGCAACCCGCAACAAGGCTACATCGCTAATTGGAATAACCGTCCCGCGGCGAACTGGATCAGTATTGACCTGTGGAGTTACACCTGGTCACGGGCTGACCGGGCGACCTTGATTTTCAATGAAATCGAAGCGAAGCCTGAGCTTTCCGTGCAAGAGCTATGGGACATCAACCGCCGCGTGAGTTTCGACGATGTCACCGCGCCGTTTCTACTACCGTATTTGTTTGCCGCTTGGCAAGACCAAGCACAACCTGCAGCCGTTGCCAGCGCGTTGACCGCACTGCAATCTTGGAACAATGAGTGGATAGTCGACCATGATGGCGATTACGGGCCGGCACCCACCCTCATGGAAGCCTGGCTGAGTGGCTTACTGGAAAATGTGTTCAAGGACGATATTGGCAAGAAATTCTTCCACCTGTACGCGGCGACCAACAACCCCAACAACCAACTAGGTGCTTCCATGGGGACCGGGCCTGGCAGCAAGGCCATGATCCGGAACCTCGACCAACTTAGCACCGACGGCGCGGTCACCGACTACGATTTTTTTAACGGCAAAGATTATCAAGCCGTGCTGCGCGACACGTTCACACGCGCCCTTAAAGCCTTGCAAGCCGAACAAGGTGATGATATGCAACAGTGGCGTATCGCCGCCCATCCCATGCAGTGGCAGGCGTTTAACTTCCGCGGTGTGCCGCAAGCGCTTGAGAGTGCCGCGCAGGAACTGCCTGCGTATATGAACAGAGGCAGCGAAAACAATTTGTTTATCGCCCAGGACGGTACGATTAAAGCCTACGACGTGATTCCACCCGGGCAGTCGGGCCATATTGGCGGCGACGATAAATTGTCGCCGCACTATAGCGATCAAATGCAGATGTTTTCGTCCTTTGACTACAAAGCAATACCGTTTGATCGGGCGGAGATTGAAAAGACTGCTACCTCCGTTCAGGAGCTGAATTACTCCAGGTAGCGGTCCCGGTAAACAAATTTGGTTTACTCTTAGACAAAGGTAACAACTTCAATTTTGTTGCCGTCAAAATCGCGAATAAAAGCGGAATAGTATGAATTGCTGTATTGCGATCGCGGTCCTGGATGACCGTCGGACGTCGCACCTCGTTCCAACGCCGCTGCAAAAAACGCGTCGACGGCGTCAGACGTTTTGGCGCGCAGGCATATATGAACGCCGTTATCCTCTTCCGTTCTATTTATTTGTGGCCGATGGTTTAGCCAGAATTCAGGATAGTTCTTCCCAAAGCCTACAGTGTGCGTATTCGCCATTAGTTTCAGTAGGCCGATATGAGCGAGCACTGATTCATAAAAGTCAGCGGATTTCTCTATATCGGCGACGCCAATAGATACATGGTCAAGCATAAGCACTACCTCATTCGGTGTTAATACGCGTTAGCACCTAAACAAAAAGCCGAATGCCGCGGGCGCTCAGTTCCACTGCCTGGCTCGATCCTCGAAGTGAGTAGATGTTTTACGAACAACACAGAACCTTTGTCCCGTAGGGGCTTGCATAACACACCACGATTTGACCTCAGTCACTTTTGTTGCGCCGAGTTTCTCTAACCTAGTCACTTCAGCCTCGATATCATCAGCTTCTATATCGAGATGTACTCTGCTCGGATGCGCCACCGATTGCACTTCAATATGCAATTCGTCGTGGGGGTCAACAAGCCTTACATATTTTTCGCCTTCGGCGCCTGGCAGCTGTCTGACCTCCATTCCCAGAGCGCCTCCCCAAAATTCCGCCGCGGTTTGTAGGTTCTCGGTTTCACAGTCAATAATGAAACCAGCGAGCTTGCTCTTGTGCATTTGACTATTCCTATACGTATGCCGTGTCGCTAAAATGGCTATTGTTTGAGTGAAGTAATATAGCAATACATCATGTTAATCCGTTGTCAATAAAGAAGTTATAGTCATGTATTCGATGCTTGGTATACGGCCGGCTTTTCGCCTCCACCGTGCACTACCACACTGGTGCCGTTGACATAGCTGGCCAGCGGTGACGCCAGATACAAACAAGCGTGACCGATGTCGGCCGGCACGGCCATGCGTTGTAATGGAATGGTGCGACCCACAGCGGCAATACCGTCCTCATCGCCGTAGTGCAGGTGCGACTGTTCGGTCACAATCAAACCTGCCGTGATCGCATTGACCCGTACTTTCGGCCCCCATTCGACAGCGAGTGAACTACATAAGTTAATCAGCCCAGCCTTGGCCGCGCCATAGGCGGCAGTTCCTGGTGACGGGCGTATGGCACTGACGCTGGCAATATTGATGATGGCGCCGCCTTCTTCCTGTTGCTGCATCACCGCGTTCGCCGCCTGCGCAAAGGTAAACGGTGCAACCAGGTTCAGCTTTATGATCGCTTCATTAAAACGCGGTGACACCGTGGCTGAGTCGGCTTCGGGTGTGCCGCCAGCGTTATTAATCAAACAGTCCAACCGGCCAAATTTATCGACCACGAAGTCTACGCAGGCTTGGATGGCTGCAGAGTCTTTAACATCCGTTTCACTAAACACGGCGCTGTTGCCATTCACGGTGGGCAATTCCTCTGGCTCGGTACGCCCACAGATAATGACATGTGCTCCCGCGTCGAGAAACACTTCGCTAATTCCGCGCCCAACCCCTCGGCCACCGCCGGTGACAATGACCACCTTGTTGGTCATATCTAATATATTCTTTACGCTCATTGACTATGATCCAAAACCTGAAAGTGGGGGGTATGCTAGCCGAAATGGAGGGGTGATAAAACCGCGCTACTATAACGTTTGTTCATTGCATCGCAGGCGTATTCACTTGCATATCATTCTTATGCAACGTATAAACGCGAGCTTACGTTTATAGGTCGCGCTCCTCGACATTGCTGTTACCCGAACGCAGTTAAAGTCATTCTTTTATAGACGTTAGATATCATAAGCTTAGCCGATAGTTATAGAACCAACTTTAATTTAAACTAGATGTAAAGAGAGACACAAATGACACAAGAACAATTTCCAGGTATTGCAATTCTGGGTGGTACCGGCGCGCTCGGTACCGGGTTAGCGCGGCGCTGGTCACAAGCCGGTTACCCGGTGATAATCGGCTCGCGCAAGCAACAGAAAGCCGAAGCCGCTCTGGCGGATCTAAGAGATGTAATGGCGGCGCGCGATACGTTGGTCGAGCAAGTTAAGGCGATGGAAAACCTGGCGGCGGCCGAAGCGGCCGATATCGTCGTGTTGACCGTACCGTTTAGCCACCAGCTCAGCACCCTTGAGCACGTGAAGCCCGCGTTGCAGGGCAAGATTTTGGTTGATGTTACCGTACCGCTGGTACCACCCAAGGTCGCGCGCGTGCAGTTGCCAGAAAGTGGCTCAGCCGGACAAGCAGCGCAAGATTTGTTGGGCGAAGATGTCAGCGTAGTATCGGCGTTCCAAAATGTGGCGGCGGTCCATTTGCAAGAGGGTCATGGCCTGGACTGTGATGTACTGGTTTCCGGTAACAATATAGAAGCGCGCGGCACCGTGATCGAACTGGTCGAAGCGGCAGGTATGCGCGGTTTCCACGCAGGGCCAATTTGCAACGCGGCGGCGGCCGAGGCGCTAACGTCTATTTTGATTACTATCAACAAACGCTACAAATGCCACGCCGGCATTCGCATCACAGGTACTAGTTTTGGTAGCGCGCCGTCTTGAGCTGATTACCGTAGCAGATTTTCCCCTGGTCGAACCGGGAGACGATATCGCACAAACTGCTATCAGCGCACTGGATAAAGCTCAGCTGTGCTTGCAGGTGGGCGATATTGTGGTGGTGGCACAGAAAATTATCTCCAAGGCCGAAGGCCGCTACCGTATTCTCAGTAGTGTGCGCGCATCGGCTGAAGCACAAGGGCTGGCGCGCAAGGTAGACAAAGACCCACGCCTCGTGCAACTTATTCTGGATGAATCAAAAGCGGTTATACGCCATCGTCCCGGCGTGCTAATTGTCGAGCACAAACTGGGTTACGTGCACGCCAATGCCGGTATCGATCAATCCAATATTGTGCAACGCGACGGGGAAGAGCAGGTCTTGTTGTTGCCCGAAAATTCTGATCGCAGTGCCGCAATGCTGCAAGCGGCTCTGGAAAAACATTTTGCGGCCGAACTGGGCGTTATTGTTAATGACAGCGCCGGTCGCGCCTGGCGCAATGGCACGGTCGGCATGGCAATCGGCAGCGCCGGTATCGAACCGGTGCAGGATCTGGTTGGCACAAGCGATTTGTTTGAGCGTAAATTGCAAGTTACTGCGGTCGCGGTTGCCGACGAACTGGCCGCGGCGGCATCTTTTATGATGGGTCAGGCGGATGAAGGCACGCCGCTGGTTATAGTGCGCGGCGCGCAGTTAAAATATGTCAATACACACACTTCCCAGGACTTACTGCGACCCGCCGCAGAAGATCTTTTTCGTTAGCTTATGAATTCAAATAGCAAGCTTGTTGCTCTAACGGGCGGAGTAGGTGGCGCCAAGCTTGCCGCTGGATTGGCTGCGATAGTACCCCCTGACAAACTGTTGATCGTGGCTAACACCGGCGATGATTTTGAGCACCTGGGATTGAAGATCTGTCCTGACCTGGACAGCGTGATGTATGCCCTGGCTGGTATAAATGACGCAAAACGTGGTTGGGGTGTGAAGGACGAAAGCTGGCAATTTCTGCACGCACTCGAACAGCTCAACGGCGAAACCTGGTTTCAGCTCGGCGACCGGGACCTGGCGACACAGATCATGCGTACCCAGTTATTAGGGAGTGGTCAAAGCCTCTCTCAGGCGACTAAGCGTTTGACTGAGTCGCTGGGTATTAAACACCGGTTAGTGCCGATGTCAGACCAACCAGTGCGCACTTTTGTTAAAACCGCGACTGCCAATTTACCGTTTCAACAATACTTTGTCGCTGAGCGTTGCGAGCCTGTCGTTACGGGTTTTTATTTTGACGCCGTTGAGCAAGCCAGCGTTCAAGCCGACCTCGCTAGCTGGTTGACTGACGAGAAGTTGCTTGGCGTCGTTATTTGCCCTTCCAATCCCTTTGTCAGCGTTGACCCGATACTCGCGTTGCCCACCTTGCGTGACGCCTTAGCCGTGGCGCGCATTCCTGTCGTAGCGGTATCACCACTAATTGCTGGCCGCGCAATAAAAGGGCCGGCCGCTAAAATGATGGAAGAACTCAACATGCCGCGTGACGCACTGGGCGTTGCGCAACACTATCAGGGCCTCGTTAATTTATTCGTGCTTGATCGGGTTGACGCCATGCTTGCACCTGCTATAGAGGAGTTGGGCATGCAAACTTTAGTAACGCCAACCTTGATGCGCAATGCGCACGATAGACAAACGCTCGCGCAGACCATTATTGACGCGTTAAACTGAGTCTATGTCATCATCGAACGGCGTTTGCGCCGTTGTGCCGTTCAAAAGCCTGCAGCACGCCAAGCAGCGTCTGGCGGACTACCTGAATACCGAACAGCGCGCAAAATTGGTAGCGGCCATGCTGGAAGACACGCTGCGCGCACTCATTGCGACCGAGGGTTTAAACCGCGTACTGCTGGTATCAAACGATCCGTTTACCGAGGAACTTGCGACACGGTTAGGCGTTGACCAGCAATCCGAGCCGGCGCAATCGTCTGGTTTAAATGCGGTGTTGCAAGCGGTGTGCACCGATCTTGCGCAGCAAGGGTACGAATCGGTTTTAATCGCCCACGGTGACTTGCCTTTACTCGTAGCACGTGAGTTACGCCAACTGCTTGGTCATCACCGGGCGCTTGCCAGCAGCGCAAAGATAAGCCTGGTGCCAGACCGTGCGCGCGATGGCAGCAACTGCTTATTATGCAGCCCGCCCAACGTATTACGCTTTAGTTATGGTCAAGGCAGTTGCGAAAAACACCTGGCAATTGCCGCGCAAGGCGGCATACAATCTGAGGTGGTTGAGCTTGCCGGCGCCAGCTTGGACATCGATGAACCTTTGGATCTTCAGCATTTGGTTGAATCAACGCAGTTACACTCTGCAAGCAAAACCCATCAAGTGATTACCCAGGCTACATTTCAACGCTGACTAGCAAGATCGTAGAGTATTCGAATTGAACAATTCCCTATTAAATCCTTTGCTTGCTAACTTCAACAAGGGCGAGCTTCCCGGCGAAGCTGAAGCCTTGCAGCTAGTTGCCGTGGACGATATTACCGGCCTGCAAACTGCTGCGGCGCAACTGCGCGATCAGCATTTTCACAACGTCGTTACCTACTCGAAAAAAGTGTTTATTCCGTTAACACATCTGTGCCGCGATGTATGCCATTACTGCACCTTCGCGCAAACGCCAAAAAAAATCAAAGCTGCTTATATGAGCGTCGACGAGGTACTTGAAGTCGCGCGCCAGGGTGCGGCCCAAGGTTGTAAGGAAGCTTTGTTCACGCTGGGAGAAAAACCCGAGCTGCGCTACAGCACGGCGCGCAAGGCGCTGCAAAAGTTGGGTTTCGCAAGCACGATGGAATACGTGGCCCACGTGGCTGAGCGAGTGCGGCACGAAACTGGACTATTACCGCATATCAATGCCGGCTGCATGAGCGAAGAGGAAATCGCCTTGTTGCGCCCGGTGTCGGCATCGATGGGTATTATGCTGGAGACCGCATCCGAACGCTTGAGCGAGAAGGGCGGTCCGCATTACGGCTCACCGGACAAGATTCCCGCGGTGCGCTTGCAAACGATAGCGCGCGCCGGGCAAGCCAATGTTCCCTTTACTTCTGGCATTTTAATCGGCATCGGCGAAACACGGCTGGAGCGTATCGAATCACTATTGGCACTGCGTCGCTTGCATGAGGAGTACGGTCATTTGCAAGAAATCATTGTGCAGAATTTTCGTGCCAAGCCCAATACCTTGATGAGTCAGGCACCGGAACCCGACTTAGCAGAGTTGCTGTGGACGATTGCAGTGACGCGCCTTATTTTTGGCCCGACCATGAGCATCCAAGCGCCACCGAATCTCAGCCCGGGTGTCTTACCTCAATTGATTAGCGCCGGCATTAACGACTGGGGTGGTGTGTCGCCATTAACGCCGGACTTTGTGAACCCTGAAGCGCCCTGGCCGCACCTTGAAAAGCTCACTCGGGAAACGGCGGTGGCCGGTAAGCACTTGCACGAACGTTTGACCATTTATCCGCAGCTCGCGCGCCTGGGGGAACGCTGGCTGGATTCGGCCATGCGCAGCGATGTACTACGTATGATCGACGCCGAAGGTTATCCGCGTATAGACGATTGGACCGCGGGTGACGAACAAAAGACACCTCCAGCCTATGAGTTAGAGGCAATCAGTAGCGCGGTAAATAGAAATCAAGTTAGTCGCGACGTCATCGACATCATCGCTAAAGTTGAAAAACAAAAAGGTTTGAGCGAGCAAGACGTTGTACGTTTATTTCAGGCACGCGGTGCCGATTTTGCGTTTGTATGCCAGACAGCCGACGCGCTGCGCCAAAAAGTAAATGGCGACACGGTTAGCTATGTCGTCACACGCAATATCAATTACACCAATATTTGCTATTTCAAATGCCAGTTCTGCGCGTTCTCGAAAGGTAAGCTCAGCGAAAACCTGCGCGGCAATCCCTACGATTTGGATGAGGATGAAATCTCTCGTAGGGTCGCGGAAGCTTGGGCGCGCGGTGCTACTGAAGTGTGTATGCAGGGGGGTATTCATCCCGAATACAGTGGCGAAACGTACCTCAACATCTGCCGTATCGTGAAGGAAGCGGCGCCGGATATGCATATTCATGCATTTTCTCCACTGGAAGTGTGGCAAGGTGCGGCGACACTTAATATTAGTGTAGGAGAATACCTGCAACAGTTGCGGGCCGCTGGCTTGTCGACCCTGCCGGGTACTGCCGCGGAAATTCTAGACGACGAAGTACGTGCAGAGATATGCCCCGACAAGCTCAACACAGCGCAATGGTTAGAGGTAATGGAAACTGCGCATGGCCTTGGTTTCAAGTCAACTGCAACTATTATGTACGGTCATGTTGAACGCGTCGAACATTGGGCGCGACATTTGCTGCGCATCCGCGAGCTGCAGCGTAAAACTGATGGCTTTACTGAAATTGTGCCGTTGCCATTCGTAGCACAGGAAGCGCCGATGTATTTAAAAGGCCGCGCGCGTCAGGGGCCGACATTCAGGGAATCGGTATTGATGCACGCGGTGGCACGTATCGCCTTGCACGGTTGTATCGACAATATTCAGGCATCCTGGGTCAAGCTGGGAGAACAGGGCGTGACTGCGTGTTTAAACGCCGGCGTTAACGACCTGGGCGGCACCTTGATGAACGAAACCATCACTCGCGCGGCAGGCGCTACCCACGGCCAGGAAACTACACCGCAACAAATGCAGCAATGGATAGACGCCGCGGGCCGTACAGCATTGCAACGTACTACCCGCTATACCGAAGCGTCAGCC
>JBPCXM010000793.1:0-3474 GCA_051008535.1 Pseudomonadales bacterium
ATATTACGCACCATGTGTTGCAGAAAGGCGTTAGCCTTGATATCAAGCATGATCACGTTATTGCTGCGCACAACTCGCAGATACTCAATGTGGCGCACCGGACTTTTGGCCTGACAAGCTACTGCACGGTACGATGTAAAATCGTGCTCGCCGAGCAAATGATTAGCTTCGGCTTGCATAAGGTCAACATCCAGCGCGGTGTACACATGCGTTTGCTGGCCATCAAAAATAGCGGAGCGCACTGGTGAGTTCAGAATAAAATAACGATAACGTCGTGCCGCGGCAGAAAACCGCGCATGAAACTCGTGGCTGACCGGCTTCGCCCAGCGCACGCGAATATCTTTCGGTAGGTAGGTATTAGCACCTCGCAGCCATTGGCGTGGGCTGCGCTCGGCGTCGGTATTGAAATGGATGATTTGCGCGGTGGCATGTACGCCGGTGTCGGTTCTACCGGCACAGATAACTCGCACCGGGAGCGCCGCTACGCGCGCTAACGCTTGCTCCAGCGCTAGCTGGATGGTTGGCACTGCGCTCTTTGCCTGCAGTTGCCAACCGTGGTAGTTGCGCCCGTTATATTCGAGCGCGAGTGCTATTCGATGTTTAGAGCCCGCGTCAAAACAAGTTTGCATTTATGGGTGTCTAGGCGCCCCTCTGGCACGGTGCGGAAATGCAGGAACATTCGTATATTTCAAGTTTTCGCAACGCTGCCAGACGGGATGGATCGGCGGCCAGAAATGTGAAATTATTTTGACGCGGGCCCTTCGCCAATGCTTACATTATGCGATGCGATCGAGTAACTCCTGCGCTTCCTGCAGCTGCTCGTTTTCGGCTTCATCAAGCACTTCACTAAGAATATCCTTCGCTCCCTCAGTGTCGCCCATGTCGATGTAGGCACGCGCCAGATCAATTTTTGTTGCCGTCTCATCGGCAGCGTCGATCAAGTCGAGTTCAGCGTGGGATTCGTCAACGGACGGTTGATCTGTCAGACCGTCTTCGAGTTCCGCCACATCCTGGTCAGAGACATTGAGGTCCAAATCGGGTTCGAACTCAACGGTTTTAGCAGTATCGTCTGCTGCCAGTTCGTTCTCACCCATACCAAGATCGGACGTTAAGTCGGAAAGTTCAGACTCAATATCCAGTTCGGTCTCGCCCTCTGGCAATTCAAGATCCAGGCCGTCGAGTTCCAGCTCTCCTGAGCCGGTTTCAGCGACCGCATCGTCCAGATCAAGCTCAAGGTCGAAGCCGTCGTCCAAACTTAAACCGTCTTCAGCCGTCAGCGGATCACTGCTGAAATCGTCATCTTCCGCCAACGACAAGCCGCCAGGAAACTCTTCGTTCGCGGCGTCGGCTAATGTCACGTCATCACTCTCGGTGGAGAACTCTTCGGCAGCTTCGTTTTCGCCCAACATTTGGGTGAATTCGTCCATCAATTCGGGCTGTTCAATCGTAGCGTCCAGAGTTTCGTGATCTTGCCCCAGCAATGTCTGGGCTTGTTGCAGTGCTTCAGCGTCACCGCTGTTTTGCAAGTGCGCCAGTTGTTCTTCAGCCGCCTCTTGTGTACCGGCACCCATGTGTACTTCGACCAACTTAACGCGTAAATCAGTACGTTCCGGCTCTTGCTCAAGGGCGCGATTCAGCAACTCAACCGCTTGCGGGAAGCGCCCATAGGCCATATAGATATCGGCTTCAGCAACCGGGTCGCCAATTTCTGATTCAACGGCTTCTTCGTTGTCCAGGCTGTCCAGTTCAAATTCGGAGAAATCCTGGGGCTGTTCAACAAATTCTTCCTCGGCCTCGGCAAAGCTTTCTAATTCGTCAGCCGCTTCTTCAAGTGCGGTATCTGCATCGGCTTCGGCTTCGAATTCAGCCATTACGTCGAAGCCTTCATCCGCGGTGCTGCGACGTCTGGCGACGAATAAGCCACCAAGTAGTGCAAGCGCCAGTGCGCCAAGACCACCCACGTACAGCGGATTGTCCAGAATTGTGTCGAGCAGTCCGCCCGATTCTGCGACCGCAGGTGGCGTCGTTGGATCGGGTTCAGCCACGGCTTCCTCGGTTTCTGCTTTGGTTGCAGCCACGTCGGCTTTGGCTTCTTCAGTATCGGCCTCAGCTACAACAGGTGCAGGCGTCGTGTCCGTGTTTTGCAAATTCGCCAGGGCGCTGTCGCGTATTTCGAGCTTGTTCTTTAACTCGAGAAGTTCCGCTTCCAGGTCCTCGACTTTCGAGCGTAGTTCGATGTTTTCGGCGTTGGCTTTCTCAACGGACTCTTCTGCCGCTAGCAGTTTCGCGCTGAGACCATCACCGGCAGCTTCGCTGTCTGTGCCGCCGCTGCCGGTTGCACTATCGCTGGTGCTGGTGGTCAGGCGTAAACGACCGGTGTCTGATACTTCCGCGATCTCAGGGTTACTGCGCGTCGGTGTTGCATCGAGTTGACGCTGACCGCTAGTAGCAGCAGAGCGCCAGCGTGCATTTTGTTCCGCCACCGCTATTTGTGCACGGTCGTTATCAATACGCTCAATATCTTCCAGCGTCGGTACGCGAAGCACAGCGCCGGTTTTGAGCAAGTTAATGTTGTTGTCGATGAAAGCTTCCGGGTTGAGCGCTTGCATGGCAACCATAACTTTCTGCGCCGAAATACTTGCAGACGGGCGCACTTGCAGTGCAAGTTTCCAGAGAGTGTCATGTCGACGCGTAGTCAGTGTGCCGCTGTTACTGTCGGCTTGTGCACCCGCACTTTCGCGTGATGTAAACGTCGGTTGCGTTTTGCGAACCGCAGACTGACGGCTGGATGTCGCAGCCGCAGGCGCTACATTTTTTTGTGCCGGTGCCTGGCTAACTCGTGGCGCGGTGTTGGTTGATTTGAATACCGGCAAATCGACCAACAAAGTGTATTCGCGGATCAATTTGCCGGATGGCCATTTAGCCTCCAGCAGAAAATTTAAATACGGTTCACGCACCAACTCCTTAGTCGTGATTTTTACAACGCCGCCGCCTTGACCATCTAGCTCGGTTTTGTATTTAAAATTGGTCAGGAAAAAATCCCGCTCTGCGCCTGCACGGGCGAAATCTTCCGGCGAAGCGAGTTTGATAATAATCTGGGTGGCATTCAAATCACCGGTATTGAGCAGTTTAATTTCTGCATCAAGCGGCTCGTTAAGCCCCGAGTTCAACTGCACGTCACCCAATCCCAGTGCTTGCACACCTACGGCATATAAGAAAGCACCAACAAGCCCAACAACGCGGACAAAATTACGAAACATGTGGTTTACCCTTTTTTAAAAAGCTATTCATTGATTGAACAGACCAGCGAGCCTTTCGGTAACTGTACACCGTTGCCTACACCAAACCATTATAGAATCAAAAATTATTTATTCTTCTAAGTATTATTTACAAATAGCGTTTTAGCAAGATTTCAGCGATTTGAACACTGTTAAGCGCCGCACCTTTTCGCACATTATCTGCGACAACCCACAA
>JBPCXM010000794.1:0-7749 GCA_051008535.1 Pseudomonadales bacterium
CCACCGGTAGATCGATAAAACTCTAGCGCATGCTCATCATCAAAATCGGCCTGCAGGAAGAATTCGCTGTCTCCTTTCTTCCTGCATGTTTCTGCCAACTTTGACAACAAGGTTTTCCCAATTCCTGTTCGTTGGTAATCGTTTGTCACCGCAAGATCGTATACATAGACCTCATTTGCCTCAAAGTACGTTGAGGGCAGCTCATGTGCGGTCAAGCCGCCTACTACCTTCTCTTCTATCGTAGCCACTAAAAACATTATTCCATCTTTATTCAAAAGCGATTGCAGGTATTCATCGCTTGGCCGAACGAAGGTCTCCATTTCGAACACATCTTCATATAGCCTTATTAATTCAGCTAGTTTTTGTAGGTCTCCATTTTTTAGCATGCATATTTCTGTCATGGTGTGCATTCTCTTTCAATTTTGGCTCGCTTGTTTGTGTTTCGATACGAAAAGTCGATTATAATTTTACCGGCCAGACAAAAACTAAATGTCATGTTTCGGTTACTCGCGCCGTCGGCCATACTCTGTCATTCGCTGGGTAGGCGCGGCAACTCGTAAGCAGCCACTTAAAAATTACGGGTAACAAATTCTACTCGGAATAATCTTTAGTTAGTATTTTGGTAACAAAAATTAGCGGCCGTCCAGTATGCCCATGGCGAATGTGCTGAAAAGCAAGCATTTAAACAATTGGAATCTGTTTGCGCTCATTAGCGTGCCAATCTCGCTTGCAGTGATCATTGCGGCCAGCAAAGTCGATTTGTCAAAAGCCGAATACATTTCCTCGATGATTCAGTTTTCGGTGCGCTGTTCGGTACCCTGGCTGTATCTGGCGTTTGCCGCGTCTTCGCTTCGCAAGCTATGGCCCACTGAATTTAGCAAGTGGCTGTTGCGCAATCGCAAAATTATGGGGCTTTGTTTTGCTGCGGCGATGGCCTGGCAGCTTACCTTTATCCTGTGGATGGTCATTCCTCATTGGCACTACTACTTAAGCGAGGTTTACTTATTTGGGGATATTCTTGTGCAATTGCCCGGCTATCTTATTTTGATCGCCATGTCATGGACTTCGTTTAAAGTAGGCCGACGCCAGCTCAGCGCCAAACAGTGGAAGCTGCTGCACACAATCGGCATCTATTTTTTGTGGGCCACTGTGTGGAGTACTTATTGGTACGAACTCTACTACTACGATGACGTACAGTTGATTGATTACGTGTATTATTGGACGGGTTTTCTAGCCTGGGGGTTGCGGATTATGGCCTGGTCCAAACAACAAGCAAAGATGCATGCCGCAAAACCTGCATGACGATTGAATCGAAAAAGACCCTTGGCATGGATAGACCCATAAAGCGTAGGGATATTTTGCACGGCATGGGCTTGATCACGGCGGGCTCACTGATTCCCGGAACGGCGCTTGCCGATCAAGTACTCGCCAGTGAAGAAAATGGGAATACCGATCACACTTATCCACCAGCACTGATCGGCATACGCGGCAATCATCCGGGATCTTTTGAGGTCGCCCATCAACTCGCTCGTGAAGGTCGGAGCGACTGGGGTAAGGTTGCCGAGCCGGATGACAATCTCTACGACCTCGTGATAGTGGGTGCGGGTATAAGCGGGCTGTCGGCAGCGTATTTTTATCGCAAACAACACCCGCATGCACGCGTGCTTATTGTCGACAACCACGACGATTTTGGCGGTCATGCCAAGCGCAATGAATTTGAGGTAAATGGTCGCACCCTGCTTAGTTATGGCGGGGCGCAAACGCTGGAAGAACCTTCCAGCTATAGTGATTTGGTGAAGGGCTTGCTCACCGATTTGGGCGTAGACCTTAACCGCTTTTACACCGCGTATGATCAGCAGTTTTTCAAGAAAAACAAGCTGGGAGCAGGTATCCACTTCAACAAAAATCACTGGGGTACCAATAAATTGGTACGCTTTGATTTGGGTTCAATCAAATCTTTTTTACCTGTCGCCGAATCACAGTTGACGCCTAAACAAGCCGTTGATGCCATGCCGATCTCAGAGCCCTCGAAAAAGCAATTGTTGCATTTGTTGCTGGAAGAAAGCGACCAGTTGCCGGAGATGGATGAGAACGCAAAATGGGAATATCTTTCGAAAATAAGCTACAGAGATTTCCTCAATAAACATCTACGCATTAGCGAGCCGGAAGTGTTTGCGGTGCTGCAGGACATGTTTGCAGATTCTGGCCTCGGCATTGAGGCTGCCACTGCAGCGGGAGCCGTGGCTTACGCCGGACTACCCGGATGGGATGCGGCGGGCTTGCCGGAATACGGTGAGGATGAAGCCTATATTCACCATTTTCCTGATGGCAATGCATCGGTTGCGCGCTTATTGGTACGGCACTTAATCCCCGAAGTGGCGAAAGGCCGCACCCTGGACGACGTGATAATCGCGAAATTTGACTATTCGAAGTTGGATAACAAAGATTCAGCAGTTCGGCTACGGCTTAACAGCACGGTCGTGCGGGTAGATCATGATGGCAAATCAAACTCACGTGACCCCATCGACCTTGTCTATATGCAGCACGGTCAGACCTATAAGGTGAAGGGCAAGAACTGCATACTCGCATGCAACAATTCGATTATCCCCTATCTCTGCCCTCATTTACCCGAAGATCAACAGCAAGCTCTTAAAAACCAGATCAAGAGCCCTATTTTATACACCAGCGTGGCGCTCAATAACTGGCGCGCCTGGCACAATCTGGGAATTGGCGCGGTAGTGTCGCCGGGCAGCTACCATATTCTTACCATGCTCGACTTCCCGGTCAGTCTGGGCGGCTATTCCTTCGCCGCTAAGCCCGACGAGCCCATCGTGGTTCATATGGAACGATTTCCACATCGATCGAATGAAGGGCTGACAGAAAAACAGCAATTCCGTCTGGGCCGACACGAATTGCTCTCAACCTCTTTTGAAACGATTGAATTGAATGTGCGCCGTCAGCTATCCGAAATACTTGGCGAGGGAGGGTTTGACCCGGCGCGAGACATAGAAGCCGTCACGGCGAATCGCTGGGCGCACGGCTATTCAGCCTGGTATAACCCATTGTTCGATACCGTTTACGAAGACGATGACGACGAGCGTTACCCACATATGCGTGCTCGCAAACCGTTTGGGCGTATTGCCATTGCCAATGCCGACTCTGCCGCCAACGCGATTTTCTACGCGGCGGTGGAACAGGCACACCGGGCGATTATGGAATTGGTCTGAATAGCATGCCTGAATCAACACCGCCGCAAATGAGCGCTTTATCTATTCTTGGCGCGTTGATAATAGTTGTGGGTTTGCTCGGTATCGTCTCCGGCTCATACTGGAGTACAACGGTCTTCGAGTTGGTAGACGGCTATACGCTTTCACTGGTGATTGAGCTTTTTGTCCCCTTCCTTCCAATATTTATGATTATTGCTGGTGCAGCACTTATCAGCAAATCGAGAAACTGAGGAGTGCGGCTTGCGCGGAGCATCATAGCAGCGAGTGAATCAAGAAAACCGCTCGCAAACTAGGCGTTTGCATGCAACCGTTTTTAGACGGTAAGCTGACGGTAGGTATATAAAGAGTGACGGTCTCTTCCCGACCCGTTGCTGCCTTTCTCCGTCATGAGTGTCCAAGTCTGCTTGCATTGCCGAAGCGGCCGTTAGAATTGAATGAAACGCCGGGACTTGTAATCATAGGGCCAAATCTATCGTATTAAAACTTCAAGATTGCGTCGCACTGTTCAAATGTTCGGGTGAACCTTACTCAGTATAACTTTTCGAATAGTTCAAGTGCGCGTTGGGTGTATGCAAGCGCCCCGTCTGAGTCGCCTTGGACTTGACGTATCAGACCGTTGTTTGAGCTTTTTGCCCAAACCTAATGGCTGATGATCAAGGCAGGATAGCGATAACCTGAGTATGGATTCTGTGGGTTCTTGTATACTGACGATATATCAGGCTGTTTTGCTGGCCTCAAGTTGACGCTGCCCAAACGGATGATTCGTGGAGCTAGATGCAAGTACCGCTCTCATCCCTTCCCCTGGTATCGGTTTACCAAAAAGATATCCCTGCACATAGTCACAGCTCAGTTCCTTCAAATAAGCGAGCTGTTCTTCAGTCTCTACACCCTCAGCTACCACTTTAAGTTTGAGGGCATGGGCCATGGAAATAGCAGCATTGATCAACTCCCGGTCCTTGGAATCATCGACAATATCCCTGATAAAACTACGATCTATCTTGATTACATCAAAGGGATAGCTACGAAGATAGCTAAGCGACGAATAGCCAGTCCCAAAATCATCCATAACAATACTCACCCCCAAGTTGTTTAACTCAGTCAGGGCAAGATCAATATAGTCATGACCGCTCATCAGCACGCCTTCGGTAATTTCCAGTTCCAGATGCTGGCTTGAAATACCATATTGTTGCATGGCTTTTTCAATTTTGCTCACCAGATGGTGATCGCGGAACTGGCGTGGTGAGAGGTTCACCGATATACGGAATTCAGGATCTTGTTCTCTTTGCCACTGGGCTGTCATGCTTAATGCTTCAGTCAGTACAAACTGCCCAATTGACACGATCAGTCCGGTTTGCTCTGCTATGGGAATAAACTCCTCTGGGGAAATACTACCCAGCGCCGAATTGTGCCAGCGTAATAGCGCCTCTGCACCTGTGATCTTGTTACGGCTGAGGTCAACCTGTTGCTGGTAGAAGACCCTAAATTCACCTCGATCCAGCGCACCATGAATTTGTTCTTCCAGGGCAAGCCGTCGTGAAGCATCACGGTTCATTGCTTCGGTAAAGTAGGAGTAGGTATTGCGCCCTAGCGCCTTGGAGTGATACATGGCTGAGTCGGCACTGCGCAAAAGCTTTGAAGCATCTTCACCATCTTCCGGATAAATACTGATACCAACGCTGGCAGTCAATATCATCTCGCGGCCTTCAATATTGTACGCGTTTCTTATATGGTCAATCAGGTTTTCCACAATAATGTGTACATCGGCCACATCTGTAATCTTTCCGAGAATCACGATAAATTCGTCTCCTCCCAGACGGCCAACCGTATCGCCGCTGCGCACAGTGTTTTTAAGACGATCTGCCGCCTCGATCAACAGCTTATCGCCGATATCGTGACCCAACGTATCGTTTATCTTCTTAAAATCATCCAGATCAAGAAACAGCACGGCGACTTTATCCTTAGCGCGCTGCGCTTCATTTATCAGTTGATTCAGACGATCCAGCGACAGCAAGCGATTGGGCAGATCAGTCAGGTTGTCGAAATGTGCTTGATACCTAATTTTATCTTCAGCCTCCCGATGTTTGGTGATAACGACGTTTATCGCTACGAAACCCCGTCTGGTGATCAGTAACCCGGCCAATAGCAGCACAGACAACAGTACGTAATAGGTGAGGGTTTGGCGGTTTTCCAGGGCCCCTAACTTGGTCAGCCGATCATCGCGCATGACTGAATGCAGCCGCACCAGCTGATTGAGAGTCGTCAGCAGCCCTCTTATGTCGGCGATCATCTGATCGGAGGCAACGCCGTTCTGCACATAATCGTTGCTACTCTCCTCGTAATTTGAGACCTGACGTGCCAGTTTGGCAGTCAACGTACCGAATCGGCCATCAGCGAAGTTGCGGTGGAGTTCAAGCCCGGCCCGGATTTTTTGTAGAATGATATAGTACATCACGGAATAGTTGGGTTCACGCATCGATGCTAGGGCTGTTAGCTGCAACTCCGTATCGATGTATTTCCTTGCCGACTCGTGAATCAGGAGGATCTGTACTTCGCGAAACTCTTCTATTGCCTTAAGGTAATGAGCGGTGCTGGCGAGATGATAGTTGTTGATATAGCGTCGAATATTGTTGGACGAGCTCAGAATCCACGCGCGATACCCGATCGCAATCAGGCCCAATATCACCAGAAGAATGAGCATCTCAAAGACATATCGGCGGATGGCATTTCGCCATGAGGTTTCTTTGGTTGTCGTCATTTTATTTTAGGATGCAACAGTCCAAGGGTGCCTGCAATCTGCTGCAGTAGCAGGAAGTCTCTGTCCCCTGCTGGAAGGAAGCCCTCCGTGCCCATGCCCTTCAGGATCTTGCCTTGAACCGAATCGTCCGCATTGAGTTCGAGGAAGGCGTCACGGAGTTGTGTCTTGATGCCTTCATTCAAATCATCATGCACGGCCCATACGTAATCGTTATAGGGGGGAGTCTCCCAAAGAACGCGGAGATCATTCTCATTCACCCGGCCAACTCGCGCCATTGTCCTGACGATCTCGGAATTGGCCACGCCCAGGTCAACCACACCATCACGCACCAGATTGACGGTTTTGTCATGAGCGCCGGAATAGCGCACCTCGGAGAAAAACTCCTCAGGTATGATCTGCATTTCGGTCTGCAGAAAATGGCGGGGCATCAGATGCCCCGAGGTCGACAGCCGGCTACCGAAGGTGAATCTCTTGCCCTTGAAATCGGTCAAATCATGCGCTGCTTCACCGTCCTTAACCAGGAACCAGCTCGTGAATCGCGTGTCCACGTCGCGCATCACCAGAGGCATGGCATCGTATAAGACGTGGGCTCGAACAAAGGTGAGTCCGCCAAAATTGGCCAGCTCCACCTCACGGTCACGGAATAACCGAACCAAATCGCTGTAGTCTGAAGGGAGCACCAACCTTGTATCAACCCCGATTTTCGCTGACAGGTATTCCAGTAAAGGGTCATACCGTTCGCGAAGTGCGTCCTCATTTTCGTCAGGCAGGATACCTACGCGCAGAATCGAAGGTGTGGTCTCATGGTGAAACGTCGGTTGCACGGTGAAGATGCCGGCGATAACTGCACATAGGACGACCAGCAAGGTGATCCAAAAGATTCTCATTTCGAATGTGGTCCTTTATCCGCTTTCAATTCATCCTAGAGTGAGGTAGACTTCCCGGCCGCGTCATTCTTTATATTATTTTTTTGTTTCCATCGCAAGTATAGACCGTTTGTGGAATCTTATTAATAACTTTTTACCACTACATGGGTAGTGGTAAACAAAGTAAGCGATCAATAAAGGACCGGCTTGCTCACTGAATCCTAACGTGCTCAGCTTCGATGTTGCTCGGCAACAGTGCTTCCAATTCCTAGGCAGTCTGCGACATGGGAAGTTGGCAAAAATATTGCGAAGGTAGGCGGAGGGCTCCAGGCCTCTGGCCTTGGCGGTGTCGATTAGTTAATACAGGTTGGCACTCGCTTTTACCTGCGCAACCGGATCGCTGAAGAGCCAGTTTTTTGCGTCCCACTACAAAACCCCTGACAGCTTAGGATTTCAAATCCACGTCAATTTTTTGGCACTCTATTCCTTGCCCATACCAAAAACGCTAGTCGATCAACTCCGTGTGGCATGGACTGTCGGTGATTGAATATCACATTCTTCCTCTGAACGGCCGCTTACATTTTCAATTCAGGCGTTCGCACCATGTAGTTCGATTGGCAGCTCATGGCCAAGGCTTGGAGCAAAATAACTAGAGCGAACAAAAATTCAGCGGCGATACATTTCATTTTGACGTGTTATAACACGGCACTTTGATATTGAATATTCTGCTAGGCGCAAATGATGCCATCACACATCTTGAAAGGTGATTCTATGATGAAAGAAGCCAAAAGCGACGCGAATGCGCTTCTAATGAAGATCAAAACGAAGCGCCAGCGACTTGCAGACTATCTGAAGAGGAACGAACCACGATGTAAGTGGCTAGTTAACGCGTCGATTGTTT
>JBPCXM010000795.1:0-6425 GCA_051008535.1 Pseudomonadales bacterium
TGCGAGGTATGGCTCGTGATTTTTTCGGCACGTTTCGCAATATCAACTTTCGCAACCTATTATACTACGACCTGGCGGCCTCCTCCTCTTACGGCATTACGGTGACGCTGAATGTGATGGCCTGGACATATTACTGGGAGCTTGACGCTACCCAGATGGCGTTGTTGATGGGGCTTCCGGTTATCACCGCCGTACCACTTGCTCTGTTAACGTTGGGCCCATTGGGTAAACGCTGGCCCAAGCATAAAATATTGAATCGTGCCATTATCTTTATGCTGCTGGACGCTATCTGGCTCTACCTTTTGCGAATATTCGACGTGATACCCGAAAACGGGCACCCTGTCGTACTGGGCTTATTGCTCCTCCAGAACTTTCTATTTGTGTACCTGTTTGTATTACGCAATGTTGCCTCTTATTCAATTACTGCAGATCTGACCGATGAACATGAGTCGAATTCCGGCAAGCGGCAGGAGGGTGGGTTTTACTCCGCCTTGGCATTTACCACCAAGCTGGCATCGGCAGCCGGGCCACTCTACGCCGGGGTGGCCCTAGATCTGATTGGGCTTAGCGAAGGCATGATGCCGGGTCAGATCAATCAGGCCGTCTTGGGTAATCTGGTCTGGGTATTGGCCATCGGAGTCATACCGTTAATGCTGATTGCATGGTATTTCACATTTAGAGTGTCGATGTCAGAAGAGCAACTATTGGAAATTCAACAAAACATCAGTGCCCGCAGTGCGCAGGCCATAGTGTGATCAGGAGATAACGTGACCACTACGCAACAGCAAACAATAGATTTTGATTTAACACCGGACCGCCGCGGTGGTGACAGCTACAAATGGAATCGCTATGCCAGTCCAACGTACGATGTAATCGGGGCGTGGGTGGCTGATATGGATTTCAAGGCGCCAGGTGCGGTACGCGATGCCGTGCGCCAGCGGCTGGACCATGATGCATTGGGTTACTCAGAACCTACGACCGAACTGGTGCAGGTTATCGTTGAGCGCTTGCAGCGCCGTTATAACTGGCGAGTGAATCCCACCTGGTTCGTGGTATTACCGGGAGTCGTGCCGGGTTTATTTGGTGCCGCCCGTGCGGTGGGGAAACCAGGTAGCGCTGTTATTACACAGAGCCCGAACTACCATCATTTTTTTGGTGCAGCCGAGTATTCCCAACGGGAGTTATTCAGACTCGACAACAAGCTCAGTAATGGCCGCTGGGAAATGGATTTTGACCAGCTCGGTCAGTTGGCCGGACTCGGTGCCAGCAGTTTTCTGTTGTGCAATCCTCACAACCCCGTGGGTCGCATCTTGTCACAGGCGGAACTCGAGGCGGTAGCTGAAATATGCTTGCGTAATGACATCATGATTTGTTCTGACGAAATTCACGCCGACCTGTTGTTGGACACAGATAAGCCGCACATTCCCATCGCCAGCCTATCGCCGGAAATAGAGCAAAATTCCATTACCCTGGCGTCACCAAGCAAGGCGTTTAATATGCCGGGGATCGGGGGCTTTGCATTGGCGATTATTCCCAATCAGGAGTTGCGCAGTGCCTTTGAAGCCCAAATGCATGGTATGGCCGTGTATCCAGGAGCGCTTGCGTATTCCGCTGCGCTCGCAGCCTATCGTGATTGCGATGACTGGCTGACTCAACTGTTGCAATACCTAAAGTGTAATCGCGACTATTTGGAGAAAGAGATCGCGACCATTGACGGCCTGTCCATGACCCACGTGGAGGCGACATTTTTAGCGTGGATTAACGTGTCGGAGCTGAAGCTGGATAACGCATTTGAGCATTTCCTCGCGCATGGCGTGGCACTGGCTGACGGTGCGGCCATGGGCGACGAGAATTACCAACGCCTAAACTTTGGCTGTACTCGGGCGACGCTGGAACAGATATTGGAAAGAGTTAGACGCGCCGTGGCAGCACTGTCGTAACAAACACTAAATCTAGAATGGAGAAAATACATGTCCCAACATACCGAAGCAAGAGTCGACGCGATAACCACCGCTATGGAAGGTGTAAGAGCCTTGTTTTCTGCACAGGAGTTGAATCGAGCCAGCCTGGCTCAGGTGGAGAGCCTGCTATCTGATTTAGCCAAACAAAAGGAATTATTCAGCGAAGCCGACTTCCCCAATTCTGGTGAGGGTGTCGAAGGCAGTATCTATTTACTGGCTGAAGATGAGGGCTCTGCCAATGCGCTCTACCTCGTCTGTGCAAGCAAGGGCACCAAAGCGCCACCGCATAATCATAAAACCTGGGCGGCAATCGCCGGGCTTGAGGGAGAAGAGGATAACCGCATTTACCAGCGCACCGACGACGGCTCCGAGCCTG
Organism: Pseudomonadales bacterium; assembly: GCA_051008535.1. Taxonomy (GTDB): domain Bacteria; phylum Pseudomonadota; class Gammaproteobacteria; order Pseudomonadales; family JAUIET01; genus JBBKXJ01. Next base: position 2,338 of record JBPCXM010000795.1, read on the forward strand.
GCAAGGGGCAAGTTAAGGAGATAAAGCAAGTCGTATTACGAGGCGGCGATTGCCTGAGCTTTATGCCAGACGACATCCACAGCATTGAAGCAAAAGACGGCCTTACCCGGCACTTCCATTGGTATGGCAAGGGCTTTACCGAACAGCACGGTAGATTGGCATTTGTAGACGGGGCCTGTTTCGAAATCCCCACCGACATGCTGCCAATCGACACGTCACGCAAAGTGATATAGGTAGAGCGGCATGACCGAATACAGCGCTGTAGAACAGCTTACGGCAAAGCAACTGCACGAACAATTACTGAGCACTGAGGAGTTGGCTCTTATAGACGTGCGTGAAATCGCGCCGTATTCCCACGGCCATATTTTGTATGCCGCCGCCCTGCCATTGCCCCGCATTGAACAAATGGTCGCAGATTTGATTCCCCGCCGGTCTACACCTATCGTGGTTTGCGATGGAGGGGCCGACGATAAGGAGAATCCGGATTTGGGAGTGCGCGCAGCACAGCGACTCAAACAATTGGGTTACACCAATGTCGTTGTACTGGCCGGCGGCACCACACAATGGCAGGCGCAAGGCTATGAGTTATTTGCCGGCATGAATGTGCCCAGCAAAGCGTTTGGTGAATTTGTTGAGGAACATGAAGACACGCCGGCTATCGGTGCGGATGAACTCAAGCGAATGCAGGATGCGAAAGACGACTTTGTATTGCTCGATAGCAGGCCCGAGGAAGAATTCAAAGCACTTGCGCTGCCAGGCAGTATTTGTTGTCCGGGCGGCGAACTAGCCTACCGGGTGCACGATATGGTTCCCTCGCCAGACACTACCATTGTGGTGAATTGCGCGGGGCGTACGCGAAGCATTGTTGGCTGCCAGTCACTGATCAACGCGGCCATTCCCAATAAAGTGGTAGCTTTACGCAACGGCGTGATGGGGTGGCACCTGGCTGGCCATGAGATAGCATTCGGTCGCACGGATACTGCTCCCCTACCCAGTCCCGAGGGACTGGCGAAGGCCCAACAATCCGCGTTAGATGTGGCGAAACGGTTCGATATCAAAACGGTTGATACTGCTATGCTAGCCTGGTGGCGAGAACAACGCGAAACACACTCCTTGTACATTCTGGATGTGCGCACTGCTGAAGAGTTTGAACAGCGCCGTTTAATTGACGCCACGCACGCGCCCGGAGGGCAGTTGGTCCAAAATACCGATTTCTATGTAGCTACCCGCAACGCGCGACTCGTACTAGTCGACACCGACCAGGTTCGCGCCGTGTTCGCGGCATCCTGGCTGCTGCAAATGGGCCACCAGCATGTTTATGTGTTTGACGGCGATTGGGAACAGCAAGCGACGACCAGTGGTGTTCGGGAAAAACCGATTCTTGGTCTGGATGAAATCAACCCAGACACCGTATCTCCCGCAACGCTTAAACAAATGGTAGCCGAGGAAGATGTGCAAATATGCGATGTCAGCCTGAGCAACGAATATCAAGCCAAACATATCGCCGATGCTTGGTTTGTACCGCGCGCCCGATTGCTTGCTGCGCTGAAAGAAATTCCCCGGAGGAAAACCCTTGTGCTTACCTCCAGCGATGGCGTTACTGCGCAATTGACGGCCCCTGAACTATCGGCAATAAGCACGGCAGAAATAAAAGTACTGGCAGGCGGCAACGAAGCCTGGGCCAAAGCTGGCTACGAGCTACAAAGCGGCGCAGGACATGTGAGCTTAGCGGCCGATGACCAATGGCAGATTCCATTTTTGCCGAACCCAGTCACCGGCAAAACTGCGGAAGACAATATGCGTGAATACCTGTCCTGGGAGGTTGAGCTTATCAATCAGATAGAACGCGATGGCACTACGGACTTTTGTTATTTTCCGAGGTCGAAAGACGGTGAGGTATAATCCTGCTCATTCGGCAAGCGGTACGTCACCGCGAATCACCGATGGCAATCACTAGCGCGCCCAGGCGTTGCTCGGTCTCGACCCGGTGATGTGCCTGCGCCGCTTGCTCCATTGAATAAACTCTATCAACGATTGATCCTATTGTTCCATCTTCAATCATCTGTTTTAGCGCCAACAGTTCTTCTTTGGTCTCTCGGGCAAACGCAAAGCTGGCCGTCTTATCGCTAAACCAGCTTGTGAGAACCGAACGAAGCATAACCGCCAAACGAGGATTGCCCGACAAATAACGTCCATTGGGATTGAGGGCCTTGATACAGGCGTAATAGGAGCTCCCAGGAACCATGTCGAAGATAACGTCATACATGCGGCCGTTGGCTAAAAAATCTGCTTTTGTATAATCAATGAAGTAGTCAGCGCCCATCCGGAGTAGGAAATCCTCTTTGATTGTGCTGTCAACCGCAGTCACCTCCGCACCCATGGATTTAGCAATCTGCACTGCATGCGCTCCTATGCTGCCACCAGCGCCGTTAACCAATACCTTTTCTCCCGCCTGAATTTCTGCGCGCCGCATGAAATGCAGCGCGTTCAGCCCGCCCAGCGGCACCGCCGCCGCTTCCTCAAAGCTCATATTGTTGGGCTTGGCGACAATCGTGTAGTTCGCCGGTAAGGCAACGTACTCGCCGTAGGCACCGAACCGGAGTCCGGCGGCGCCGAAAACCTGGTCACCGACGCAGAAATTGGTCACAGCTTTCCCGATCGATTCGATCTCGCCAGAGAAATAGCCCCCCAGAATCTGCCGACTTGGTCGTCTCACCCCAAGCGCGATTCGCAGGGGCAGCCAGAACCACTTTACGGAAAAAGCAAAGCTGCGCATCTCACAGTCGGACTTGGTCGCTTCGACGGCCCGCACCTTGATGAGGATTTCATCGTCCTTTGGTTGGGGCTGTGCCACGTCCTTGACTTGAAGAACGTCGGGTGGCCCGTAGTTTGAGAACGTAATGGCTTTCATCGATATGAAACCTTTGGACGGCGTCGATCTACAAATCTAAATCCAGTATGTTCGTTGCTGTGGCTCAGCCAGTGTCGTCAAAAGCCATGCACTCTCGGAACTGTTGGGCTGCCGGGTTGATATGCGTCGTTTTCGCTTCATAGGCTACATAAGCGGCTTCAGTGAATTTCGCTCGTGATTCTACAGGAGGGTGGTTAGCACCAATAGTGATCGCAGCCGGTGGAGTCATAGCACTCAAAATATCCATTACTACTGCTCCCTGGATGAACTATACCCGAGATGGATATTCCCACCTTCGAAGCGATGCGAGATCCTGCAATGACCATCATTGTTCCTAAAGCGCCACGGCTCAGATAAATCAGCGGCCACTCCATCGCGGTAGTTGCGCAATCTATCTGCTTTTTCTCGCACGCGTTCCGAACCCTCTCGGTCAAGCAAGCCGCCATGACCACAGTCACCGGCGTAAAAGATCGCGTCATCATGCGAAAAAAGCAGCCGAATGTCGCCGGTCCGAGGTAAGGAATATCCCGTCCCGGAGCGTACCTTTTTTGGTGGAGACTCCCCCTTCAGAACTTCATCAATCTCAAGCGCCCACTCTTGACAAGACCCGCTGGTAGCACCCCAGGTTTTTGTGCAAGCGGCCAACTTCGCAATGACGATATATTTAGAGGAATCATAAGTTTTTTGCAGCGTGGCCTCCCGGGCACAACTCAGAGCAAAAGCGGTATGAATAGGCACTACGGCGCACATTAATACTGCAAGAGTTACACAATGTTTAACGTGCAGGTAATACTTGCAGAGACCAAGCGACTGAGCTTTTCGGGGGCTGAGGAAAGATTGCATGGCATCAGCTTAGCAGATTAAATGGCGAGGATGTACAAGGTGCGTTGCGTGATGCAACGCCACACGGAATTAGCGGCGCCTAAACACGACGATATCTGACAAGGCGGTAAGCGCCAGAAGCACTAAACCCAATAACAGACGAAGGTCGCCCAAGTAGAGTTCGGTTTCTATCGGGTAGGCAATGGTCTTGTCCAATGCCGCCAACTTGAATTCATGGCGGCCGCTCGTTGCAGGGTTGGCGATAATCTCCATAAAGCTGCGCCGACTGCGATACCGGAACAGCGCCCCCGCCGTCCATTGCTCCGCGCCTTCAATCCCCACAATATCAATGGCC
>JBPCXM010000796.1:0-10948 GCA_051008535.1 Pseudomonadales bacterium
CGCTGCCAGCGCGAGATGGGTAACTTCTCGCCCAAATGTTGCAGAATAGCATTCGCCAAACCCAGGTTACCCTCGGAGTTTTCAAAGTCGATGGGATTCACTTTATGCGGCATGGTAGACGAACCAACCTCACCGGCAACCGTGCGTTGTTTGAAATAGCCTAACGAAACATACGCCCAGATATCGCGATTGAAATCAATGAGCACAGTATTAAAACGAGCCAATGCGGCAAACAGTTCGGCGATATAGTCATGCGGTTCGATTTGGGTGGTAAAGGCATTGCACTGCAAGTCGAGGCTCTCGATAAAGCGGTTGGCAATGACCGGCCAGTCAAGATCGGGATAGGCCGCCATGTGGGCATTGTAGTTACCGACCGCGCCATTCATTTTTCCTAGCGGCTGCACGGCTAGCCATTGCTGCAATTGGCGGTCGAGCCGGGCGACGGTATTAGCGATTTCTTTGCCGACGGTGGTAGGCGTAGCCGACTGGCCGTGAGTACGTGACAGCATGGGAATATGTGCATAACTATGCGCCGATTCACGCAGTGTGCTGCTGAGTTTCCGCGCAGCTGGCGCTAGGACATGGTCGCGGCCTTGCTGCAACATCAATGCATGGGATAGATTATTTATATCTTCCGAAGTGCAAGCAAAGTGGACGAACTCCGAATATTGCGCCAGCTCGGCATGGCTGGCAATTTTTTCCTTTAGAAAATACTCGCAAGCTTTAACATCGTGATTGGTGGTGCGCTCAATCTCCTTGATGCGTTCGGCGTCAAGCAGACTAAAGTCACTAACAATCTGATCTAAAAACATTGTCGCCGCTGGGCTTAGCGCTGCAACCTCACAAATGCCTGGTTGCGCGGCGAGATGTTGTAACCACCGCACTTCGACCAGAATACGCTGCTTGATCAGGCCATACTCACTGAACACCGCACGCAGTTCGGTTGTCTTGGTTCCGTATCGACCGTCAACCGGCGATATGGCCGTTAGCGGATTAAGAGGTAAGTCATTCATAAGGACTCGCATGGGTTGCTAAAGAGAATCATGCCCCTCACGCCTGCAGCAGTTCGCTAAGGGACTGTTCGAGTTTTTTACGCTGCAGTATTAGATTCAGGCGTCGACCGCCATACAGACGCCACAAGCGTGCCGCACGAATAGCAACCAGTAACAGAGCGCGGATACTATCGGCAATTCGCTCATCGCGTAGGTGTTGCAGATTACCGTTGACCTGAATGCGATAGCGAAAGGTGCTGAGCGTGTCCTGATAAATTGCGGCGATGGGGTGTATCACGCTATCGCTGTTGGCGCTAAAGTGTTCTTTGTGGAACGACGCGTGTTGCAAACGACTGCGGATGATGTTGAGCATCTCAGGTTGCTTTGCCAGTTTTTTTTCCAGATGCAATATTCCCATGGCGTAATTAAGCGCGCCGCTTTTACTGGCCTCGCGGCGGCGATTAAGCAGATCGCTCAATAAACGCAGGCCGGAACGCAAGGCATCTGTTCCTGCAAAGGCTGCCTGAGCATCGTCAGGTTCGAATATAAACAACTGCTGTATCGAAGCTTTGAAGTCGACGTTGTCAGCGCTACCGGTGGTGGCCAATTGGTCAACCAATTCCACAGCTTGCAGCATCGCCCCAAGGGCGAGGAGTTGATCTTTATACTGCATATTGAAGCGCCGCGCTGGTCGAGCGTGATTCGATCACGCCGCCACCAAGGCAAACGTTATCGGCATAGAACACTACTGACTGGCCGGGGGTGACTGCGCGCTGCGGCGTATCGAATTGCACGACGTAGTTGCCATCAGCTTTACGGCTTAGTGTGCAGGCTTGATCTGGCTGGCGGTATCGCGTCTTGGCGTTGCAGCGCAGCGGCAATTGGGCCAGGTCCGCATTCACCCAGAATATCTGGCTCAAGCCTAGCGAATCACTAAACAGGCTGGCGTGTTGATTACCTTGTACGACACGCAATATATTATTGACTAGATCTTTGTCAGTCACGTACCAGGCGGCCTCTGCACGATCGCTGACGCCGCCGATGCCTAAACCCTGGCGCTGCCCAATTGTGTAATATATCAGCCCCTGGTGTTCGCCAAGCAGGCTGCCGTCAAGGGCGTGGATTTCACCTGGTTGCGCCGGTAAATAACGCGCCAGAAAATCGCGAAAACGGCGTTCGCCTATAAAGCAGATACCGGTGCTGTCTTTTTTGTTGTGGGTAATAAAACCTTGACGCTGCGCGATCTCTCTTACCTCAGGCTTGCTCAAATCGCCGAGTGGGAACAGGCAGTGTTTGAACTGCTGCTCGTGAACAGCGTGCAGGAAGTACGTTTGGTCTTTGTTTCCATCGTGGGCTTTACATAGCTGCGTATGGCCGTTTTTTCGTTGTAGGCGGGCGTAGTGGCCGGTCGCTATAAAATTCGCTCCGAGGGCTTGGGCGTAGTCCAGGCAGGCTTTAAACTTGATTTCTTTGTTGCATAGAATGTCTGGATTGGGTGTTCGTCCGGCGCGATATTCGTGCAAAAAATGCTCGAACACATTATCCCAGTATTCAGCGGCAAAGTTGGCGGTATGCAAGGTGATATCCAGCCGCTCGGCGACCTGCCTGGCGTCAGCGAGGTCGTCTTTGGCGGTACAATATTCGGTACCGTCGTCCTCATCCCAGTTTTTCATAAACAGTCCGGCCACATCGAAACCTTGCTGCAATAGCAAATAAGCGGCGACCGAAGAGTCGACACCGCCCGACATGGCGACGATGACATGCGGTTTGGTAACAGTTGAGTCAGATTGCACAGTTACTTGTGATGATAAATAATATCCAGCGGGTAACGAACGCCAGCACGATAGTTTTCAATGCCTTGCAAGACCAGCGGACTGCGCAGTTTATCACGTTGCGCAACAATCTCAGCATAGCTAAACCAATGCACGTCGACGATATCACCGTCACGCTCAAGTTCCGCGTGCAAGCTTTGCGGCAGCGCCAGAAAATTTGCTCGACAGTAAGTGACCCCGTCGTGCGGGGCGGTATAAAAACCGAAGCCGAGAAAATCAGTCACCTCAGTTTGCCAACAAGTTTCTTCCAACGTTTCGCGCCGTGCTGCTTGTATCAGTGTTTCACCCAATTCCCAGTGCCCCGCCGGTTGATTGAGCACTAATTCCTGGCCTTGTTGTTCGCACACCATGAGGAAGCAGTCGTCGCGCGGCACAATGGAGGCGACCGTGATATGAGCATTAATTTCCATAGTGCAATCTCTGCCGTATTAACGTGTAAAAATGCGTCTTTTAGTTGCATGCTGAAAGTCGCCCGCAGTTTGGTGGGCGATGATATACTGCCGACCGAAAAATTTAACCATCTATTGAGCAATACGCTGGAGTAAACAATGGGATACAAACACATTAAAGTGCCGACTGAAGGCGAAAAAATAACCGTCAATTCTGACCAGTCGCTGAATGTCCCCGACCGACCAATTATTCCTTACATAGAGGGCGATGGTATCGGCGTCGACGTTACGCCCCCAATGATTAAAGTTGTGGATGCGGCTATTGAGAAAGCTTACGGCGGTCAGCGTGCCATTTCGTGGATGGAAGTGTACAACGGCGAGAAAGCGGCCGAGTTGTACGAAGGTGACTGGTTTCCGCAGGAATCACTGGATGCGATTCGCGAATACGTGGTCGCAATAAAAGGCCCGCTAACCACGCCTGTGGGGGGTGGTTTCCGTTCGCTGAATGTGGCACTGCGGCAGGAAATGGATTTGTATGTTTGTCAGCGCCCAGTCAAATGGTTTGCTGGTGTGCCTTCGCCTGTGCGGGAACCACACAAAACCGACATGGTGATTTTCCGTGAAAACTCCGAAGATATCTATGCCGGCATCGAATGGCAGGCGGGCACGGCCGAAGCAGAAAAGGTGATCCAATACCTACAAGATGAAATGGGTGTGACCAAAATCCGCTTCCCGGAGAATTGCGGCATCGGCGTCAAACCTGTGTCGGAGCAAGGCACGAAACGCCTAGTGGGAAAAGCTATTCAATATGCCATCGATCAGGACTTGCCCTCGGTGACGCTGGTGCATAAGGGCAACATCATGAAGTTTACTGAAGGAGCTTTTAAGGACTGGGGTTATGAGGTAGCACGCGAAAAATTCGGCGCTGACTTGCTCGACGGCGGGCCCTGGTGCAGCATGAAAAATCCGAAAACCGGCAATGAAATTATCATCAAAGACGTGATTGCCGACGCCATGCTGCAGCAAATTTTATTGCGTCCTGATGAATATAGCGTTATCGCTACATTGAACCTCAACGGTGACTACATTTCGGATGCACTAGCGGCCCAGGTGGGCGGCATTGGTATTGCGCCAGGTGCTAATCTTAGTGACGACGTGGCATTGTTTGAAGCCACTCACGGCACGGCGCCGAAGTACGCCGGGCAAGACAAAGTGAATCCTGGCTCGTTAATTCTATCGGCCGAGATGATGTTGCGTCATATGGGGTGGAACGAAGCTGCAGATTTGATTGTCAAAGGTATGGAAGGTGCTATTCAGGCGAAGACTGTGACCTACGATTTTGAGCGCTTGATGGAAGGTGCGACTTTGCTCAAATGCTCGGCATTTGGTGACGCTGTTATTGACAATATGAGTTAGCGTCCATAGTAGTGGGTTCGCGTCACTTTATTGGTGCGAACGCCCTCTGCCGGTAACCTGGAAACAGCTCGGTCAGGAAGTTAAGCCAAAGATTGGTCTATGCCAATTCCTGTTCGCCAGGCGATTGTGCTGGCGTTGGTTGTTGCGTAGCCTGAGAGGCCTGCTCGGTGGTAGCTTGCGCGTTAGCGTCTTCGATAGCCTGGATGTCAACCGCGTGCACACCTTTGGGGCCATCCTCGGTCGTAAATTGCACTTTCTGACCGGCCTTTAAGGTTTTATAGCCGTCCATTTTAATGGCCGAGTAGTGGGCGAATATATCACCGCTACTATTTTCGGATAATATAAAGCCGTAGCCTTTTGCGTTGTTAAACCATTTCACGACACCTGTATGCATGGCATCATATCCTTCACTGCTGTGCTTGAATTATATGCAAATGCTATATGTGCACGCTGTTCCCAAATTTACCGCTTAGTTGGGTGTTTACCATCCTCCAAAACGAGGCATTTGCATTGTTTAACATTCCGGGTGGAATAGTCAAGCCCGCGTTCTGGCGCTTATGCTGGAGTCGGCGGTATCATTGGGTATCCGCTCGTCCTTTAATGGGTAGTATCGATGGGTAATTTTAAACATCTTCGTCTAAGGTTAAGTAGTAACAAGGATGACGATCGGGCACCTGATTACGATGGTGACCTGGCGGTAGAAGAGGCCAAGCCGAAGCTCAAACCGCCACCGTTGTTTCGCGTTATCATTCATAACGACGATTACACGCCGATGGATTTTGTAGTACATGTATTAGAGCTTTTCTTTTACATGAACAGGGAAAAGGCAACACAAATAATGTTGACCGTGCACACCAAAGGTAAAGCAGTTTGCGGCGTTTTTACCCGCGACATTGCCGAAACCAAGGCGGCACAGGTAAACCAATATGCCAGAGAGCAGCAACATCCATTGCTTTGCGAAATTGAAGCAGAGGATGATTAGGAGTAGTAGGGCAGATACTGAGGTAACACACGAATGCTAAGCAAAGATCTTGAAAACACCTTAAACCACGCCTTTAAAGCGGCACGGTCTAAACGCCACGAATTTATGACAGTCGAGCATCTGTTGTTGGCGTTACTCGACAATAGTGTGGCGACCGAAGTGTTGCTTGCTTGTGCAACAGACGTAAATCGCCTGCGTGGCGAGCTCGATGATTTTGTTGACTCTACTACCCCACTTATTCCCGACGAAGCCGCCGAGGTTGAAACGCAACCGACGCTGGGTTTTCAGCGCGTGTTGCAACGTGCCGTGTTTCACGTGCAGTCTTCAGGTAAGAAAGAAGTCTCAGGCGCTAATGTGCTGGTAGCCATTTTTAGCGAGCAGGAAAGCCAAGCGGTGTACTTCCTGAAAGAGCAGGGCGTAGCGCGAATCGACGTGGTTAACTACATTTCTCACGGCATATCCAAAGTAGCTGGCCAGTCAGAAGAACCCATGCCGGAGCAAGAGAACGGCGCGGATGACGAAATGGCCGGTGGCGAGCAGGAAAAGAGCACGCTGGAACGTTTTTCCACTAACTTAAATGAAGAGGCAAAATTGGGTCGTATCGACCCTTTGGTTGGCCGCGGGCACGAGGTTGAACGCGTGGCGCAAATTCTGGCCCGTCGTCGTAAAAACAACCCCTTACTTGTGGGCGAGTCCGGCGTTGGCAAGACTGCTATCGCCGAAGGTTTGGCCAAACAAATAGTTGACGGCGAAGTGCCCGACGTTTTGGCTGATGCCGTCGTCTACTCGCTGGATATGGGCGCGCTACTGGCTGGAACCAAATACCGCGGTGATTTTGAGAAAAGATTCAAAGGCTTACTGTCTGATCTTAAGAACAAATCTCACGCAATTTTGTTTATCGATGAGATCCATACCATTATTGGTGCAGGCGCTGCTTCGGGCGGCGTGATGGATGCGTCCAACCTGCTCAAGCCAATTCTGGCGAGCGGTCACCTGCGTTGCGTGGGCTCCACTACATTCCAGGAATTTCGAGGGATTTTCGAGAAAGATCGCGCCTTAACGCGCCGTTTCCAGAAGGTCGATGTTCCAGAGCCGTCAGTCGATGAAACCTACGAAATATTGAAAGGCTTGAAGTCGCGCTTCGAAGAACACCACGGTCTGCGTTACAGCAACAAATCGCTTAAAACTGCTGCCGAGCTTTCAGCTCGCTATATCAATGATCGTTTTCTGCCCGACAAGGCGATCGACGTGATCGACGAGGCGGGCGCATACCAGCAGTTACTGTCACCGTCGAAGCGTAAGAAAGTGATTAGTGTTGGTGATGTTGAGGCAATTGTTGCCAAGATAGCGCGCATTCCACCAAAAAGTGTTTCCAGTAGTGACAAAAAAGCGCTGGCTAAGCTGGACGAAAACCTGAAAATGGTCGTGTTCGGCCAGGATGAAGCTATCGATGCTCTTTCTACCGCTATCAAACTGTCACGCGCCGGGCTTAATGCACCGGAAAAGCCCATCGGCTCGTTTTTGTTCGCTGGCCCAACCGGGGTCGGTAAAACCGAAGTATCGCGCCAACTGGCGAGTGTGATGGGACTGGAATTGATTCGTTTCGATATGTCGGAATACATGGAGCGCCACACCGTATCGCGCCTGATTGGTGCGCCACCTGGTTATGTAGGCTTCGACCAGGGCGGCTTGCTGACCGAGGCGGTCACCAAAAACCCGCACAGTGTGATCCTACTCGACGAGATCGAAAAAGCGCATCCGGAAGTGTTTAACCTGCTACTCCAGGTTATGGATCACGGCACCTTGACCGACAACAATGGCCGCAAGGCGGATTTTCGCAATGTTGTGCTGATCATGACCACCAATGCCGGCGCAGAAGACATGAACCGCTCTTCAATTGGTTTCACTAGCCAGGACCACAGCACCGACGGTATGGAAGCGGTGAAGAAAATGTTTACCCCCGAGTTTCGCAATAGGCTGGACTCCATTATCCAATTTGCGACACTGTCGGAAAAAGTTGTTCTGACCGTGGTCGACAAATTTCTGGTGGAACTACAAACGCAGCTGGATGAAAAGAAAGTTGTACTCGAAGTCGATGATGAAGCGCGCGCCTGGCTTGTTGGAAAGGGCTATGACAAAAACATGGGTGCACGCCCCATGGCAAGAATAATCCAGGAAAACATCAAGAAACCGTTGGCGGAGATGGTGTTATTCGGTGAGCTTGCGGAACACGGCGGCGTGTTGTGTGTCACCGTAGATGGTGATGGTTTGCAGTTGGCAGCAGAACCGGCAGTCGTATAGTCGGTTTATCGAGCACGATATGTGATACGCCCCTTGCTTAGATCATAGGGGGTCAGTTCAACTTTGACACTATCGCCAGTGAGAATGCGGATGTAATTTTTCCGCATCTTGCCGGAGATATGCGCCGTCACAATGTGACCATTCTCTAATTTCACTCGAAATGTAGTATTTGGTAAGGTATCAATCACCTCGCCGTCCATTTCAATTTGGTCTTCCTTCGCCATTCAGTATGCGCCTCAACAATTATGAAATTCAGGGGTTAGAGTTTGCCGGAAGAGCTAAGTTCCTCGATGGAAGCCCACGACGGCGCAGAATTGTGCCTGAAAATAGCTCAATACGCAAAGTAAGATAGTGTGCTAATTGAAGGATTTGTGCGCTAACGCTAGCTGAGCTGAACCCAGTTTTCATTCATGTAGAGTTCGATAGGTCGATACTGCACTTTATAGCTCATTTTCTGGCACTGTTTTATCCAGTAACCCAGATAAAGCGAAGGCAAGCCCACAGAACGCGTCTTTTCAATTTGCCAAAGAATGGAATAAGCGCCGAGGCTACGTTGCGCTAAATTGGGTTCGTAGAAGGTGTAAACAGCTGATATTCCGTTGGACATCTGGTCCAACACATTAACAATTACCACTTCGCCGGCCAGGCGAAACTCAAAAAAGCGGGTGGATTTCCATTCGCAACTTAGGAAAGAGTGGTATTGCTCCTTCGATGGCGGATACATATCGCCATCGCGATGGCGTTCACGAATATAGTCCGCGTACAGCCGATAATACTCATCGCCTTTGATGTGCTCGACTTCGTTGATTTCCAAGTCAGCGTTACGGCGCAGCACGCGGCGCTGTTGACGGCTGGGATTAAACAGCTCAACGGGAATACGCGCTGGAACGCAGGCGTTACAAGAACGGCAGTGCGGTCGATATAAGTGCGTGCCGCTGCGGCGAAAACCTACCTCGGAAAGTTTGGCGTAAACATCAACATCAATGGTAGCGTTGGGGTCAACAAATAGTGTAGTCGCCTCTTTGTTATCGAGGTAACTGCATTCGTGCGGATACGTCGCAAAAATTTTCAGTTTGGCTAAGACTGTCATAACACAACTCGATCAGTCCAGTTTATCCATTACAGGACACTAGCATCATACTGCCATGATATAACCCACGGTGAAGCTTGACCAGTAGCATCTAGTGAGCATTGTAGGCGTTCTTCAAATTCCGCCCGTGGTATCTCGATGGCGCCCAATGATAACAAATGCTCGTTCGTCACCTGGCAGTCTATCAAGTCATAACCCCAAGTTTGCAGCTGGCCACTGAGGTAAACCAAAGCGACCTTGGATGCATCGTTTGCCTGACTAAACATCGACTCTCCGAAGAAAACCTTGCCAATGGCGATCCCATACAAGCCACCGACGAGTCGATTTTGTTGCCAGACCTCTATGCAATGCGCGACACCAAGTGTGTGTAGATCGGTGTAAGCTTGCAACATTGCCGAATTTATCCAGGTTTCGTGACTATAGCTGCGTGGCGCAGCGCAGGCGCGCATCACATCGGCAAATGCTGTGTCGCAAGTTACTCGAAAGCGACCGCTGCGCAGCGTTTTACGCAGGCTTTTAGAGATATGAACCTCACTAGGTAACAACACACAACGCGGATCGGGTGACCACCAAAGAATGGGCTGCGGCTCCTCATACCACGGGAATATTCCCCCCCGGTAGGCTTGAATAAGCCGGTCCGCGCTTAAATCACCGCCAGCTGCCAGCAGCCCGTTGGGTTCGTCCAAGGCTGAGGCAAGTGGCGGAAAGGTCACGTCATGCGAATCGAGCCAGGGGATGGGTATTTTTGGCCTGGTAGCCATATGTTTAGGCAAGGTCGTCGAGGTATTTTTCCGCATCCAGCGCCGCCATGCAGCCGAAGCCCGCCGATGTTACCGCTTGCCGGTACACCTGGTCAGCCACATCGCCGGCCGCGAATACGCCGGCTACGTTGGCGGCAGTGGCATTGCCTTCAAGACCACTGTGTATTTGTATGTAACCGCCGCGCATGTCGAGTTGGTCGGCAAATATTTCGGTATTTGGCGTATGGCCGATAGCGATAAAGACGCCGCTGAGATTCACGTCTTGTTGTTCCCCTGTTTGCGCGTGGGCTATGCGCATACCGGTCACGCCGCTATCGTCGCCCAGCACTTCCTGCAAGGTATGATCCCAGGCAAAGGCGACCTTGCCTTGCTTCTCGCGTTCAAATAATTTGTCTTGCAGTATTTTTTCGGCGCGCAGTTTGTCGCGCCTGTGTACCACGGTGACCTTGCTAGCGATATTGGAAAGATACAACGCTTCTTCAACGGCAGTGTTGCCGCCCCCAATTACGGCTACTTCCTGGTCGCGATAAAAAAAGCCGTCGCAGGTTGCACAAGCGCTGACACCTCGACCCATAAATGCCTGCTCCGATGGCAGACCTAGATAGCGTGCCGACGCGCCAGTAGCAATAATCAAAGCGTCGCAGGTATATTCGCCAGAATCGCCCGTAAGCGTAAACGGTCGTACGCTGAGGTCTGTTTTGTTGATGTGATCAAAAATTAACTGCGTTGCAAAACGTTCGGCATGCTTTTGCATACGCAACATCAAATCCGGTCCTTGCAAACCTTCGACGTCGCCAGGCCAGTTATCTACATCAGTGGTGGTGGTAAGTTGGCCGCCTTGCTCCAAGCCGGTAATCAATACCGGAGATAGATTTGCCCGCGCCGCGTAAATCGCCGCGCTATAACCAGCTGGTCCAGAACCCAGAATAATAAGTTTGTGATGCGCCATAAGTGAATTAAAAGTCCGTTTGCATTGCCGTCAATAGTCCAGCATATGGTATCGGATTCGCCGGCTGGCGGCAAAACACACAGATCCGTAGTGATAGAATGTTAGTACTCCTCCAATGTGGTTACGCCGTATGCAGAGTCACACAGCGCCTACTGTTGGTGCGCTCGCTTGGCGTATGAAAAAACTATGCCTGCGGAAAAGCGTCTGACCGCGAACGCAGACAGGCAAGCTGAATA